>NZ_JBPCHW010000012.1:0-132713 GCF_051011795.1 Chryseobacterium sp. RLHN22 | reverse complement strand
GCCCAAAAACCCCACAACCCCCCCCCCCCCCCCCCCCCCCCCCCCCCCCCCCCCCCCCCCCCCCCCGAAACGGTAAATAATTGCTTTACGCAATTATTTGGTGTGTGAAACGATAAAACGCACCATCTCGTCATTCAGCTGATCCATATAGGTTTTATTGGTTGTTCCGAAACCATGTGTACCATCTTCTACAGTAACTAACTGAACTTCAATATTCTGTTTTTTCATTTTCCTAACCAGTTTTTTTGAATGTTTTATAGGAGCAACTTTGTCTTTGTTTCCGTGTAAAATAAATGTGGGAACTGCTGTTGCAACATCATTGATGGGTGAAACAGTTGTAAGATAATCCACGGCTTTTCGCTTTTCGGTTTTGATATCATATCCTGAAATTCCGAAAACCAGCTTTTGCCTTATCTCAACAATAGGTTTGAAAAACAATCCCACAATTGCCACCGGAATTTTTCCCAATCGTGTGTGAAGAAGTTTATTGAGATCTGTCGGCCCAAAATTGCTGACAACATAGTTTACTTTCCCAGAATATGACTTCAGATCCGGACTTCCAGTATAATCTTCATCACTTGTATAGGCAGAAAGCATTGATAAATGAGCTCCGGAAGAAGCACCGAAGAAACCGATATTATCAATATCAAAATTATATTTTTCCGCATTTTTTCTCACCCATCTTACGGCATCTTTTGTATCCTGTATAGGTAACGGAAAATGTACGGTTTCGCTTACAAGTGTATAATCAATACTTATAACGGCATAGCCTTTATCTACAAGCTTTAAAATAAAACGTTCAATATAACTTCCTGATCTCACAACTTTATCACCTTTTGCCCAGGCCCCGCCATGAACATATATAACGACGGGAAGCTTTTCTGTTGAAGATTTTTGAGGTTTATATAAATCTAACTTAATTGGCTTTCCTTCATGATCGGTTTTATAGGTTATATTTTCAAAATAATTTGTTCTTTCAGGAAGAATGACGGTTTGTGGAGCTGAAGCTTCAGGAATGGGAGACTGAGAAAGAACTGAATTGGATGAGCTTATAATAAAAATAAAAAACAGGCTCAAAAAAAACCTGTAGATTGTATTGTTGTGAACTGCTTTCATAAATATTTTTTGTGAGACGTATGAAAACAACTCAAAAAGTTTACCAAAAAATAAATCTGAAAAATATTCATAAATTTAAATTGTACTTAATATTTATAAAATTAATTCATTAAAAAGCTTATCAAATGTTTTATCAAGATCTTTCGACTTTCCGGGATGAGGTCTGGAAGTTTGTATAACTGCACTTCTTACCGCAGTAAGCCATCGGAAACGTTCGGGAACTTCTAATGCAGCGATCGGTCCGCCATCTTTTTTCCCATCAGCTATTTTCTGAAAAGATTCAAGATTCTGAATGATATCTTCATAATCGAGTTTGCTGTGCATCAGTTTAAATTTATCAGGGCATAAATAGAACTGAACTCGGATAAATTTTTCTTTCTTAGAAAACATCACCAATCCGATGTTGAAAAATTCTTCTCTTTCAACCTTCGGTACCAAACGTATTACGGCGTATTCGTAAATTTTATCCTCTTGCATTTTTGGCTTCGTTTACAAAGATTTGAGAATTTTCTAATCGCATTTTCAGGAAATTAAAATACACGTCACGAATTTCATCCGGGCTTTCTTCAGCGTCGTTCCAATGCAACCAATCCTGTGGAATCAAGTTAACAATTTCTCTGAATAAATTTTCATTTAAAACCTCATGCGCAAACTTATCAGCTTCCTCCAGTTTTGTCGCCTGCTGAAGTAAAACATGATCTTTTACATATTTGAACGGGGTTTTTGCAGCCGTGTCAAAATTCTGCCACGAATGATGAAAATAGAAAGATGCACCGTTATCAATAACCCACAATTCTTTGTGCCACATCAAAAGATTGGTATTCTTAAAAGTACGGTCAATATTGGTAATAAAAGCATCCAGCCAGACAATTTTTGAAGCGAGAAGCGGATCGACCTTCACACTCGAATCAAACGCAATGGATTCAGATAAATAATGAAGCCCTAAATTTAAACCCTCAGAATTCTTCAACAAATCCTGAATCTCTTCATCGGCTTCTGTTCTTCCGAAATCTACGTCCAGGTTGACAAACACCAGCTCAGGAATTTTTAAACCCAAAGCTTCTGTAATTTTTCCACCCAGCAATTCCGAAATCAGCATTTTTACACCATGACCTGCGCCACGAAATTTCAAAACATATTTAAAATCGTCATCTGCTTCTGCCAATGCAGGAAGAGAACCTCCTTCCCGAAGTGGCAGAATGTATCGCATTACCGTTACTGTTCTTAGATCCAACATACCGCAAAAATAAGGTTTTCCTTTGTGTTTATTTCTATTTTTAATATTTTTAAGTGGAATTTAAATTAATCATTAAAAATATACAGTCTGTCCTCCTGAATGAAGCGGAGTGTAGTGAAGAATCTGTTAATAGATTTCTCCTTCGTCAAAATGACAGAAAACGTACTAAATAAAATAAATGTGCAAATCACAAAAAAACAAAATATTATCATCCCAAATCCGGAAACCAAAAAATTTCTTGCAGATGCATTTTATCCTGAAACCAATAAAAAATTACCATTAGTGATTTTTGTGCATGGCTATAAAGGCTATAAAGATTGGGGTGCTTGGAATTTAATGGCAGAAAAGTTTGCAGAAGCCGGATTTTTCTTTGTTAAGTTTAATTTTTCCCACAACGGAACTACTCTTGAAGACCCGGATAATTTTGCTGATTTGCAAGCTTTCGGAAATAATAATTATTCAAAAGAACTTTCGGATCTAAATGTTGTAATTGATTATTTTATTAAACATGAGAAAGTTGATGACCAAAGAATTGTGTTAGTCGGTCACAGCAGAGGTGGCGGAATTTCTATTATTAAAACTTGTGAAGATATCAGAATTAATGGTCTAATTACTTTAGCAAGTGTCGATAACCTGGAACGCTTCCCAAAAGATCAAGCTTTGGAAAATTGGAAAAATGAGGGCGTTTATTATGTGGAAAATGCAAGAACGAAACAGCAAATGCCTCATTATTATCAGTTTTTTGAAGATTTTAAAAATGATGAGCATCGTTTTGATGTAGAACGTTCGATGGAAATGGCGAAAGCTCATGTATTGATTATTCACGGCACAAATGATGAATCGGTGAGTGTGAAAAATGCAGAGCATCTTCATTTTTTAAATCCTAATTCTGAACTTTATTTAGTGGAAAATGCAAATCATACTTTTGGTGCAAAAGAACCTTGGGAAGAAAATTATTTGTCAAAGGATCTGAATAATGTTGTTCAAAAAGCTATTGAATTTATTCAGCATAAATTACAGTGATTGGATTATTAAAAATAATGAATTTTCTGTAGTTTGTTGTTGCTGGCTTTGTTTTTGAACAGAATATTTGGTTTTAATTTATTATTTTTCTATTTTTGATAGGAATGATAAAATTTTATAACATGAAGTACAAATTATTTTTTGCATTTTTGATGACTTCGTTTATTGCGAATGCCCAACTTACAGAAAGTTTTGATGGAAACGGAACAGCATTACCAACCGGATGGACAAATGAGTACGTTGACGGAACCACAAATTGGAAAATTGTTACAACCAATCAGAATAACACCGTGACACCGCTTTCGCCTACATATATGGCGGAGTTTAGAGTGACCGATTGGACAAGTAAAACCAAGTTTGTTACCCCGGTAATGGATTTGTCATCGGTAACAACACCTACTCTGAAATTTTCTTTTGCGAATAGAAGCTGGTCCGGAGATGTGGAAGAACTTAGAATTTTCTATAAAACATCTGCTTCAGGAGCATGGACTGCCGTTGGAAGCGAATATACAACCGAACATTCGAGCTGGACAGAAGTAACTTTACCTTTACCCAATAAATCTGCAACTTATTATGTTGCATTTGAAGGTAAATCAAATTATGCACGTGGTTTAAATTTGGATAATATTTCAGTGTACGATGCAAACAATCTTTCAACGAAAGAAGCTGCAAAAGCAGAGGTGAAAATTTATCCTAACCCTGTAAAAGACATTCTGAATATTCAGACAAGTGAAAAGATAAATAGCATTCAGGTATATTCTTTAACAGGAAAGCTTTTGAAAACATTTAATAATAACGACAGACAATTTAATCTGTCTGATCTTACTAAAGGTGTGTATTTATTAAGGGTAAAATATACCGGATATGATCAGTCATATAAAATAATCAAAGAATAAAAAAAGGAGTGAAATTTTTCACTCCTTTTTTATTGTATTTTAATTTATTTAACCAGTATTTTCCAGGCTTCATTAATCTTGCTTTCAATCAAGAGTTTCTGTGCTTCCAAATGAATATCTTCGTCATCATGACAATTCTCCGAAGGCAAGACTTCAACATTTGCCAACATCCCCAAATCATTTCCGGTAAAAACTTTGCTGAACTTTATAGAGTCAGGGAGCAGATCGAAACCAATTCCTTTGGTTACCAATGGTTTTGGCACTTCAAAAAGACTGTTTTCATTGTTTCTGGAATACCAATTGCTTCCTAACCTTGCAACCATATCTAATTTTGTCTGATCTAGGTTGCCTTCTTCATTCAGATATTCTTCAAGGATATGGATTTTCTGAACTTCACAAATCACCAGATTTCCGGCACCGCCCTGATCTCCTAAAGATTTTATTTCTAAAACTTTACACTCGAAATTTACCGGACATTCTGCAATTAATTTAGGCGTAACCAAATCAGCATCTTTCATGGTTAAGCCCGACTTGATGAATTCATTTACGCCGTCACCATATTCTGTTGAGGCCAAAGAAATCTGCTGTACAATCGGAAAGTTTACGGTTCCAATAACAACTTCAGAGGTTTCCAATACGTTTTCCAAAGTATGTTTCGTTGTATTGTCACGAACTCTTCTCGAAGGCGAAAAAATTAAAATCGGGGGAACCGTACTGAACATATTGAAAAAACTGAACGGCGATAAATTACTGTTTCCGTCTTTATCAACTGTTGACGCCAATGCAATCGGACGTGGCGAAACGGCGGTCTGCATGATTGTTTGTAGTTGAACGGGAGTTATTTCGGATGGGATTACTGTTTTCATTTTAAATAAATTAATTTGACACATAAGTCACATTAGTTATTTTAGGTTATTATTTTGAAAATATTCTCTGATTGTACGCAATATGCAGTAATTAAAAAACTGTTTTCTGTAATTATGATTATTTTTACCACAACGTACACTAAGGTTATCCACAAAGCTCACAACTCTGGTGTTCCTGGTGAAATCTTTAGTGCGCTTCGTGGTTAAAATCAATCATGACAAATAACGGATATTCATAAAATATTTTAATTAAATCTCATGTGACTAATGTGTCAAAATTTTTTTGATTGTAAACTACAAAGCAGGAATAATTTTACCACTCACTTCTCCGAAACCAACTCTCATACCATCTTTTTCAGCCCATGCTTTCATTGTTACGGTATCATTGTCGTCAATGAATTTTCTTTCCTGTCCGTTACTAAGCTGTAAAGGATTTTGTCCTCTCCAGGTTAACTCAAGCATAGATCCGAAAGATTTTGGATCGCTTCCTGAAATCGTTCCGCTTGCGTATAGATCCCCAACTTCAACATTACAACCATTTACGGTGTGATGCGCCAATTGCTGCGTCATATTCCAGTACATGTGTTTGTAATTGCTTTCGCAGATCAGGTTTTGTTCACCATTTTCCGGTTGAATATATACTTCAAGATTGATATCGTAATTTTTATCGCCTTCGAATTTTAAATAATCTAAAATCTCAGGATCTTGTGTAGGAGAAGTAGTTCTGAACGGTTCTAAAGCTTCCAGCGTTACAACCCATGGAGAAATTGATGAGCCGAAATTTTTAGCCAAAAACGGTCCAAGCGGAACATATTCCCAAGCCTGAATATCTCTTGCAGACCAGTCGTTGAAAACAACCATTCCGAAAATAGCATCTTCAGCGTCTTTTGTAGAAATACTTTCGCCCATCTCCGTATTTTTGTTGATGATGAATGCCATTTCCAATTCAAAATCCAGTTGTTTTGAAGGTCCGAAAATTGGTTTTTCAACATCTGCAGGTTTGGTCTGACCTTTAGGACGATTAATTTCCGTTCCTGAAACCACGATGGAGGAAGCTCTTCCGTGATATCCTACAGGTAGGTGTTTCCAGTTGGGAAGTAATGCGTTTGCAGGATCTCTGAACATTTTTCCAACATTGGTTGCATGTTCGATGCTGCTGTAAAAATCCGTGTAATTCGGGATGTGAACAGGCATCATCATTTTCACTTTATCCAAATCGTAGAATGCTTCCTCGATTGTTTTTTCGTCTTTAGACAATGTTGAACCTTCCTGTAATAATTCCTGAATTTTTAAACGAACAGCGTTCGTAACCGGCTTTCCAAGTTCGATGAATTCGTTGATGGTGTATGCTTCAAAAACGTTATCCTCAAGACCTTCGATTTCTTCGAAGTATCCGAGATCATACAATGCTGCAAGATCAATAACCTGATCTCCGATTCTTGTGCAGCATGCAATATATTCTTTATTGAAAACTGCTACTCCAAACGGAATATTATGGATAGAAAAATCTGAATTTGATGAATATTCTACAAATGATTTCATAAGTTTATTTTTAATTTGATTTTTACACGAATCTTAGAATAATCCACAAAATCTTAGTGTTTATTTGTGAAAATATTTGTGCGATTCGTGTTTAATTATTTTTTCGACGAAGTTTGGGCTTTAGAAAAAGATGCTTCATCAATCCAGCGGTCTTTACTGTTGACATCGATGAGATAAAGAATGTCGTCAAGTCTGGTCAGCAAAAATGTTTTCGTTACAGGAATGGGCACTTTTTTATTTTCAAGCATATCGGCTCTCAATGAGATCATGTTTTTTCTGCTTCTCACAATATCTCCGGAAAATACATTTGAAGTACTTTCTCCTGAAGCTTTATCGTCAAAAATTTCCACATAAGTCACTTTATTGCCTTTAATAACAATAAAATCCCTCTCGGTATGATCGGGAGAATCTTTTACAAGAACAAATTTCTTGTCGTCGATGTTTACATTACTCAAATTCTGATTAATGCCTTTTCTTTCTTCTAATTTGGTAAGAATGGCATTTAAAGTTCCGTATTGTGCATTCGCAAAAAATAGGGTTCCGATAAATAATAATGTGCTGAAAATTTTTGTCATAATCCTGTGTATATAAAAAGTTTTGTCAGGATTTTTTGTCCTGACAAAAACTTGTATGTAGTTAAATTAAAGATTTCCTCTTCTTTCCTGTTCTCTTTCTAAAGCTTCAAAAAGCGCCTTGAAATTACCTGCTCCGAAACTCTGAGCTCCGTGTCTTTCAATGATTTCGAAGAATAGAGTAGGACGGTCTTCAACCGGTTTTGTGAAGATTTGTAATAAATATCCTTCTTCGTCATGATCAATAAGGATCCCTAATTCCTGAAGTTTTTTAAGGTCTTCGTCGATGTGGCCTACTCTTTCAGGAACCATGTCGTAATAAGCTTCCGGTGGAGCAGAAAGGAATTCTACCCCTCTTTTTTTCAATTCAGTTACGGTGTGAATGATATCTTTTGTTGCAACTGCAATGTGCTGAACGCCTTCACCTTCGTAAAAATCAAGATATTCTTCAACCTGAGATTTCTTTTTACCTTCTGCAGGCTCGTTAATCGGGAACTTTGCATAACCATTTCCGTTTGACATTACTTTAGACATCAAAGCAGAATATTCTGTGTTGATTTGCTTGTCGTCAAAAGAAAGAATGTTCACAAATCCCATTACTTTTTCGTACCATTCTACAGTTGGAAGCATTCTGTCCCAGTCTACGTTTCCAACGCAGTGGTCAACATATAAAAGTCCGGCTTCTTCAGGATTATAATCGCTTACCCACTTTTCGTAACCAGGCATGAAAGGTCCTGTATAGTTTTTTCTTTCGATAAACATGTGAACAGTCTCTCCGTAAGTATAAATTCCTGACATTCTCACTTCACCGTGCTCATCTGTCAATGTTGTAGGCTCTAAATAAGGTTTTCCCCCTCTTTTAGTCGTTTCTTCGAAAGCTGCATAAGCATCATCAACCCAAAGTGCCAAAATTTTAACACCATCACCGTGTTTTTTTACATGCTCATTGATTGGAGAATCAGACTTTAAACCAGTTGTTAAAATCAATCTGATTTTTCCCTGCTGAAGAACGTATGATGCACGGTCTCTCACTCCGGTTTCAGGCCCTGCATACGCAACCGACTGAAAACCGAACGCTGTTTTATAATAATGAGCTGCCTGCTTTGCATTACCCACATAAAACTCGATATAATCTGTACCGTTAATCGGCAAAAAGTTCTCTGCCTGAGCAATTTTTTCGGCAAATGTTAATGTTGACATATTTTCTATTTTTTACTTTTATTTGAGTTGCAAATTACAAAATTCTCTCAAATCTTTAAAATCGAAAACAAACAGTTGTTAGTTAAAGTTTTAATAAAAAGAAAATTAAAAGAAATAAATTTTTATAACCGCAAAAGAGACAAAAGATTTATCTGATTTTAAGAAATTAAAAGACCGCAAAATTCTTGTTTTAAATGGTGATTTACATTTTGTAGACTTTTGATTTACTCTATTTTCAATTTATTCTTTTGAAACTTTTGCGGTTAAAAAGAGAAGCCACACAAATGTATGGATTCAAATATTTTTGTTGATTAATGCTTAAATCTCTCATAAGCCGCTCTCTCCAGCATCTCTCTGTCATCAGGATGTGCAATACTGATGAGTTCCTGCGCTCTCTGGCGAAGATTTTTTCCATATAAATACACACTTCCGTATTCTGTAACGACCCAATGAATGTGACCTCTCGTCGTAACAACTCCGGCTCCCTGTTTTAGGAAAGGCACAATTCTCGAAACTCCTTTTTTTGTTCTTGAGGTAATGGCAATAATCGGTTTTCCGTCATCGCTTAAAGCTGCTCCTCTCATGAAATCCATCTGGCCGCCGATTCCGCTGTACTGTGTGGTTCCGATAGAATCGGCACAAACCTGCCCTGTCAAATCAATTTCAATCGCAGAATTGATCGCTACCATTTTATGATTACGCATAATATTAATCGGGAAATTCACGGTACTAACATCATCAAATGAAAATACCGTGTTATCATCCACATAATCGTACAGTTTTCTCGTCCCGAAGCAGAAACTGGTAATGGTCTTATTATCGTTGTAACCTTTGTATTTATTATTGATAACGTCGTTTTGAATTAAATCAATCACACCGTCGCTCAACATTTCGGTGTGAACGCCAAGATCTTTGTGATTTCCTAAACATTTTAAAACCGCATCAGGAATAGTCCCGATTCCCATCTGTAAAGTAGATTTATCATCAATTAATTCTGCAACATTTTTTCCGACCAGCATTTCTTCAGAACCTACTTTTGCGCCGTAATCAACCGTCGGAAGTTCTTCTTCGTGCCAAACCAGTTTGTGTATTCTGCTGATGTGAATCATTCCGTCGCCATGCGTTCTTGGCATTAAAGGATTAACAATCGCAACAATCGTTTGAGCAGTGTCTACCGCAGCTCTTGCAACATCCACGGAAGTACCCAATGTACAGAAACCGTGTTTGTCGGGTGGAGAAACAGTAATAAATGCAACATCAAGCGGTAAAATATTTTTTCTGAAAAGAATCGGGATTTCGCTTAGAAAAACAGGAACAAAATCGCCTCTCTCTGAATTCACTGCATCTCGTACGGGAGACGAAACGAATAGGGAATTCACGAAAAATTTATCTTTGTATTCTGGTTTGGCAATTTCCACATTTCCCTGTTGGGTAATGGAAACCATTTCCACCTTATCCAATCGGTGCGACTGTCTCGCCAATTCATCAATTAAATAATTCGGAGTACATGCACTCCCATGAAAAAACACACGATTTCCGCTTTTTACAGTATATACAGCTTCTTCGGCACTTATATAATTGTACATATTGAAAGTTTTATAATTTTCTCTGTCTTAAAGATAAGTTATATTGTTTTTAATACGCCCAATTATCCGAAGATATTTGTCATATTTTTATTGAAAATTGTGTTTTTTTGGTGAATAGCAAAAGACGTAAATATATTAAATAAAGCATGTTGAAGACGCAAGGATTCTATCTGTGATAAAATTTAATACTGGAAAAACTTTGCTGAAAATCTATGATTTTCTTGTGTCTTAAAAGCAATATGATAAAAAAAACTTTGCGCCTTAGCGATTGACCAACAAAAAAGACCGAATGTGTTACATTCAGTCTTTCTTATTATTTTTAAATCAAATATTACTCTTGCGAACGGTCTTCCAAACTAGGATCTTCACTTTCCAGCCAGGAAGTTTTGTACGAAGGATCTTCTACTTTTAAAGCTTCTTCCGTCAATTTTAAAGGTCTGAAAGGATCAACCATCACCGCATATTCTTCCGTGAATTTTTTTCCGATACTTCTTTCCATCGCTCCAGGATGAGGTCCGTGTACAATTCCTCCCGGGTGAAGCGTAAAGTCCATTAAATCAATATGGTTACGACTCATAAAGTCACCTTCTGTATAGAATAAAACCTCATCAGAATCGATATTGGAGTGATTATAAGGTGCAGGAATTGCCTGTGGATGATAATCATACATTCTTGCACAGAACGAACAAACCACAAAATTATGCGCTTCAAAAGTCTGGTGAACCGGCGGTGGTTGGTGAATTCTCCCTGTAATCGGTTCGAAGTTTTTGATATTGAATTTATAAGGATAAAAATATCCGTCCCAACCTACTACATCAAATGGATGCGTTGCATAGATGAAATCTGTGATCTGATTTTCTTTTTTTACTTTAATTAGAAATTCCCCTTTTTCATCTTTAGGTTCAACAAAAGTAGGAGTAATGATATCTCTTTCGCAGAAAGGAGAATGTTCCAGCAATTGTCCAAATTCGTTTCTGTATCTTTTTGGTGTGTAAATTGGAGAATGACTTTCTACCACAAAGAAAACCGTATCATCAGAATGCAATTCTACCTGATAAATGGTTCCTCTTGGGATAATTAAATAATCACCCACAGAAAATTCAAGGTTTCCAACAAAAGTTTTTAAAATTCCGCTTCCACTGTGAGCATATAAAAGCTCGTCACATTCTGCATTTTTGTAGAAATAATCCATCGATTTTCTTGGCTTCGACAATCCCATTTTCAGGTCATTGTTTACCATCAAAAACTTACGGCTGTCCATAAAATCATCTTCGGGAGTTATATTCATTCCTTTAAACATTCTTGGAGTTACGTTTTTCTCGACCGCGATTTTCGGTGCTACATCTTTCGGCTCGCCAATCGATTTGATCTGAGTCGGACGATGAATGTGGTACAATAATGAAGAAATTCCATGAAAACCTTCGGTTCCGAAAAGCTGTTCATAGTAAAACTTATCTTCAGGAGATTTGAAAATCGTATGCCTTTTTTGTGGGATATTTCCCGACTGATGATATCTCATTTTACTTTTATATGTTGACTCTCAAATTTAATATTTTTTAATGAATTGGTTAAAAACATTTTTTGGTGCTTTTTTTTACCACAAAAGTCACAAAAGTTTTATGCTTGAAATATTTTTATGTGTTCTGCACTAAAGTTCAAAAAAGTTAAGATTTATTTTCCTTTTTTGAACTTTAATTTTCAGAGGGATGAACCTTTAAGCAAAAATCTTTTGTGACTTTTGTGGTTAAATTTTCTCAGTAGTAAAAATTAGTTTTGTGTTTCTAAAATTAATTGTTAGTTTTGTCTAACAATTTTAATTTCATGCAACGAATATTATTTTCTGCTCTCTTTTTATCATCATTCTGTTTTGCTCAGGAAACAGACAGTTTAAAATTAAACCAATCTAAAAAATTAGATTCAATTGAAATTTTAAACAAAGAAGAGGTTAAAACCAAACTGATTGATGATGTTGTGATTACAGGAACCATAAAACCAATCAGTAAATCGAAAAGTCCTGTTGCGGTGGAAATTTACAGCCAGAAGTTTTTCCAGAAAAACCCCACTCCAAGTATTTTTGAAGCCATTTCTATGGTAAACGGAGTAAAGCCTCAGCTGAACTGTTCGGTTTGTAATACGGGAGATATTCACATCAATGGTTTGGAAGGTCCTTACACAATGATTCTGATTGACGGAATGCCGATTGTAAGTTCTCTTTCAACCGTTTACGGACTGAGTGGCATTCCAAATAGTCTGGTCGATAGAATTGAAGTCGTAAAAGGTCCGGCTTCATCCATTTACGGTTCTGAAGCGATGGGAGGAGTTATTAATATCATTACTAAAAATGCTTTGACCGCTCCGAAATTAAGTGTTGATCTGATGACCACCACCTGGAGTGAAAATAACCTTGATTTTTCCACAAAATTTAATCTGGGTAAAAATGCCGCTTCCTTATTAAGTTTGAATTATTTCAATTACGAAAAAAGATTTGATTATAATAAAGACAACTTTACGGATGCTGCTTTGCAGAACAGGATTTCCGTCTTTAATAAATGGAATTTTCAACGAAACGAAAACAGATTGGCAAGTTTTGCATTAAGATATTTATGCGAAGACCGTTTTGGCGGAGAAATGCAATGGAACAAATCGTATCGTGGGAGTGATGAAATTTATGGTGAGAGCATTTACACCAATAGAGTAGAGGCTTTTGGGGTGTATCAATGGCCTTTGAAAGAGAATGTTGTGACACAGTTTTCTTATAATTTTCATGACCAGAATTCTTTCTACGGAACAAATCCTTTTACGGCAACGCAGAAAGTGGCTTTTGCACAAACGTATTGGGATAAAAAATTGGGAAGTCATGATTTGATTATGGGAGCGACTTTTAAGCGAACTTTTTATGATGACAATACACCCGGAACTTTGTCTTCAGACGGGTTCATAAATGAACCGATGAAATCACCGATTTTCGGAGCGTTTATTCAGGATCAGTGGGAAATTAACGAGAAAAATACTTTGTTGCTAGGTTACAGATTTGATTATGATAAAATCCATCATGCTGTGCATTCACCACGTTTTGCGTGGAAGTTTTCGCCAAATCCTTATCATACATTACGCTTCAATTTTGGAACGGGTTTCCGTGTGGTGAATTTATTTACAGAAGATCATGCTGCGTTGACGGGTTCTCGTGATGTGGTGATTCAATCCAATTTAAAACCTGAAAAATCAATCAACGGAAATTTAAATTATGTCTGGAAAATTCCTGTTGGAGATAAGTTGATTAATTTGGATGCTTCAGCTTTTTACACTTATTTCAGTAATAAAATTGTCGGTGATTTTGATACCGATCCTGAAAAGATCATTTACGATAATCTCCACGGTTATGGAATTTCCAGAGGAGCTTCTCTGAATGTAGATTATAACTTTAGTTTTCCATTGAGTATCAATTTAGGAGTGACATACCTGGATGTTTATCAGAAGTTTGACGGTGAAAGTGAGAAATCACAGCAGCTTCATGCCCCGAAATGGAGCGGAACTTACAATCTGACGTATAAATTTCCAAGTAATTTAACAATAGATTTTACCGGACAATTTTACGGACCGATGAGGTTACCAGTTTTACCAAATGATTACCGCTCTGAATATTCTCCGTTTTATTCTTTGGCAAATGTTCAGGTTTCGAAGAGTTTCAAATCGGGATTTGAGGTGTATTGCGGAATCAAAAATCTGTTCAATTTCACACCAAAAGATCCTTTGATGCGACCGTTTGATCCGTTTGATAAAAATGTAGATGACCCGATCAATAATCCGGACCATTATACTTTTGATACGACTTACGGATATGCGCCGATGCAGAAAATAAGAGGTTTTTTGGGTGTGAAGTATACTTTGAAATAATGATTTTACCGGAAAAGAAACAAAAGAAATGATTGGAAAAAAGATTTTAAAAAGTTTACAAAACTTAAATTTCAAACTTTGTTTGCTTTTAATTATCTAAAAAGCTTTCAAAAAAGATTTTAAAAAGTTTACAAAACTTAAATTTCAAACTTTGTTTGCTTTTAATTATCTAAAAAGCTTTCAAAAATCTTTTGTCTCTTTTGTGGTTGGAAAGATATACAGAATGAAAATTTTAACGATATTTTTATTTTTAATGTTGGTGCCGTGTTTTTGTCTTTCGCAGATAAGGACAGGCACTTTTTCGGACTTGGAAATTCGGCAAAAAGAAAATCCGAAGCCTGTTATTATTCATATTTATACGAGTTGGTGTTCGGTTTGCAAGATTGAGTCCTTTGAATTAAATAAAGATAAAGAATTAGCTCAGTTGATCAATAATAATTTCTACTTCATCAATTTTGAAGCGGAAAAAACAAAAGAGAAAATCCGTTTTCAGGGAAAAGAATTTGAGTACTTACCGAATGGGAATTCCGGAATTCATGAGTTGGTTCTGGCGTTGTCTAAAAATAAAAAACAGCCTGTTTATCCGTTGTGGATTGTTTTGGATAAAAATATGAATTTGATTGAATATCATGAAGGAAAATTTAACCCATATCAATTAAAAATTAATTTAAAAGAAATATGCAGTAGTCAGAACTAACCGACTGCTGCATAATAACCTACCAAAAAATAATATTATACTATGAAAAGCGAGGCGATTGCCTGTGCATCTGTTCCGGTAAGAATTTCGTCAAACGATGCAGACCCTGCTGCATTGCCAAATGCTGTTGCGGTATTGAATCCGGCCTGTACCGTAAGATCTTCTCCTGCATAAACAGGATTTGTTGCAGAAGGCATATTTCCTCCGTTGGCAAGCTCTATCCATCCTTTATTAGCTCTCATTCTTCTTACCATTGAGGCGTGTCTTGCTTCAACCGAATGTATTTGTAATGCGGCCTGCAAAACTGTTTTGTTACTCATTACATTTCCGGCCTGGCCTTTATAGGCTCTCACTCCGGTATCTTCAAAAGCCTGTGCTAATGTCAGAAACTGGCTGTAATTTGTAAACGGTGTGAAGCTTCCACCTGCCGTAAAATCGAAAGTGGGTTTTGCTCCCGGAGTTACTCCTAATGAAGTGAGTGTAGATTTCAGAAAATTAACATGTGCATTTTCATGTTTTGAAATCTGCATGAAAACAGTTTTGTCTGCTGAGGGTATTAATGATAAAGTATTTAATCCGATTTTATAATATTCATCTTCAAGATATTCAAGAACCAAGGCAAGCTGTAAGGCATCCGTCAGAGCATCTTTTTTGAAATACGTGTTATCTACAGTGTTTTCATTTTTTGTTTCTGCGGCAAGCATTGTACCCATTCCTAAAGGGATTGCTGTGATCGCGGCTTTTTTTCCGATTGATGATAGTTGACTCAGATTTTCGTTTCGGGAAAATGTTTTGCTGAAAAGAGCGTCATCAGATAATTTATCTAATATTTTTAGAATATTCATAAGTTTAGATTTTGCGGTTAGTAAAATTGGAAGAGTTCAGTTTATGCATTATCCGATTCCTCTTTCTTTCCAGGTGAAAGGTGTTTTGATAAAACTTCCGGCAACGGCAACAATGTCTTTTGGTTCTTTAGCAACATCTAATCCGTTGGTATCGATAACATCATCTCCGGAAAAAGCAGCAGTTCCGGGATTGATTAAGTCTCTGATTGCGCTTGCGTGTCTTGCTTCCACCGAAACTATTTTTCCTGCGATCACTAAATAAGTGGGGTTTGTAATATATTTTCCCGCACCATTGTATGCTGCAACACCTGTATCTTCCAGAGCTTTGGCTGTTGCGAGAACTGATGTTCTGTCGTTGAAGTTTACATTTGGATATTGGAATTCAAGGGTTGGTAAAACCTGCGGAGTTGCCCCGCTCAAAGCTGCTTTAAAAAAATCCCGATGTATCACTTCGTGATGGTATAAATCAGTAAGAATTTCTTTTTCTGCAGTAGATGCTCCTGAATAAAAATTGTTGACAACTTTTGTGTAGAAGTCGGCTTCTAGCTGTTCTAAAGCGTAAGCATAGTTTAAAATACCTATGTCACCTGAACCTAAATCAAAGATGTTATTCCCCTGATTATAATCGAAATTATCATCGTCACAACCTACAAGTGCCAAGCCGGCAATCATTACGCCGATTCCGCTCAGCTTTAAAAAATTTCTTCTTCCGGTATCTATTGACGTGTTTCCGGAAACAGTAATTGGTTTTTTCATAATGTATAATATTTAGAGTTTAGTAAAATAAACTGTGCAAGAAGTTATTTTTGATTATTCTTGCACAGAGTCATAAATCCTAAGGCATTAGAACGGTATCGATAACGTGGATCACTCCGTTGGACTGATTTACATCTGCAATCGTTACTTTTGCTTTATTTCCTTTCACATCGCTCACATAAAGATCTTTTCCTTTAGTCCAAAATGTCAGCGATTCGCCCTGAACAGTTTTCATGGTCGCTTTTCCGTTACCAGCCTTTACTGCAGCCCAAACCTGTTTGGCTGAATATTTTCCGGGTAAAACATGATACGTAAGTACACTTTGTAGCATTGCTTTGTTTTCGGGTTTCATAAGATTGTCCACCGATGATTTCGGAAGCTTTGAGAAAGCTGCATTGGTAGGTGCAAAAACCGTGAACGGACCTGTTCCCTGAAGTGTTTCTACTAACCCTGCTGCTTTTACTGCTGCTACTAAAGTGGTGTGATCTTTGGAGTTTATTGCATTTTCAACAATGTTTTTTGAAGGGTACATTGCTGCTCCGCCTACCATTACCGTTTTTTCTTTCACAGACTGTGCAGCTGCGTTTCCGCTAAAAGCAAATGATAATGTGATCATTCCTAATACTGCAAATTTTGAAGTGATGTTCATTTTCTTGATTTTTAATTAATGTTTATAGTTTGAAATCTAAAATCACTTACGAACAGTTGAGAGGAATCAGTTTTTGTTTTTCTAGAAATAATTTGTAAGATGTTGATTATTAGAATAATAAATTTTGAAAAATATTTTGTATTTATATTTGAATTGATGTTGAGGTTAATATTTAATAATAAATTATAATAAAAGATGAATAATTCTCAATAACAAATGGTTATTTTAGTATATTTGAAACAAATATTTAATTATAAAAACAAAATATTCTGAAGAGGAAATTGTTCTGCTCATAAAGCAGCATAATGAGAATGGTTTTCATTACCTATATGAAAACTATGCCTCGGCTTTATATGGCGTTATTTTAAGGATTACCCATTCTAAAGAAGCTTCTGAAGAGGTTATTCAGGATACATTTTTGAAAATATGGAATTCCATTGAACAGTATGACAGCAGCAAAGGAAGACTATATACCTGGATGATTAATATTGCCAGAAATTCTGCTTTGGATTATCTGAAATCCAAAAATTTTCAGAACAGTTTAAAAAACCAATCTTTACCTGACTTCGTATATAATGATACCACACTTTCGGTTTCAGACAATCAGGATTTTATTGGTTTTAATAAAATTTTAGATAAATTAGACGAAGATAAAAAACAACTCATCGATCTTGCTTATTACAAAGGTTTTAGTCAATCAGAAATTTCTGAAAAGCTGAAAATGCCTTTAGGAACAGTAAAAACAAAAATGCGGAATGCACTTATGAAATTAAAGGATTTGTTAAAAGATTACAGGTAAAGTGAATACTCAGGAATACATATCATCGGGCATACTCGAAGCTTATATTTTAGGCACTGCAAGCAAGGACGAGGCAGGCATTCTGGAATGCGTGATGACTCATAATGCGGAAGTGAGAGCTGCCTATGAAGAAGCCCAGAAAATTCTTGAAGATTTCACGACAGCTCAGGCAATTGAAGTTCCTGATTCCATAAAAGGTAAAATCTGGGAAAAGATTAAAAGTGAATCTCATACGGATTTACAGGATGATCATAATTCTGATGAAACTGAAATTATACCATTATCAGGCGAAATTCAGAATGAAAAGGCTTCCGATAAAAAAGTGTGGAATCGTTTATCCGTAGCTGCATCTATTTTACTGATTTTAAGTGTTGCCGGAAATTTATACTGGCTCAATGAAAAGAAAAATACAGAGAGCGAATTGAATGCTTTCAGAAAAGAAAAGACTGTAACAGAGGGAAAACTTAAAATTATTAATGAAAAGCTTGCTATAACATCAAATCCTGATATTCAGAAAATTGTAATGTCCGGAACAGAAGCTCATCCCGGTGCAAAAGCTGTTGTTTTTTGGGATAAGACTAAAAATAAAGTTTACCTAAACATGCAAAATATTCCCCAGGCTCCGGCAGGAAAACAGTATCAGCTTTGGGCAATAGCCGACGGTAAACCGGTAAGTGCGGGTCTTTATACGGAAGAAAAAGACACCAGTACTTCTTTAGCAAGTATTGATAAAGCCCAGGCTTTCGCAATAACTCTTGAAAATGAAGGGGGAAGTGCTGTTCCGACAATGGAAAATATGTATGTTTTAGGAAACGTACTTTAAAAAAACTAACACAAACTCTGCGTAATCCGCTAACTCTACGAGAATATAATAAACACTATTTCAAGAGTACAGCAATAATCGCCAAAATTGCCGGCAAAGCCTGCACAAAAAAGATCTTCTTTGTAGCAGAAACAGCACCGTAAATTCCGGCTACAGCAACGCACCCTAAGAAAAATAAAGCAATATTCATTTGCCATTTCGGATCATCAATCAGTAAAGACCAAATCAGTCCGGCTGCTAGAAAGCCATTATAAAGCCCCTGGTTCGCTGCTAAACCTTTTGTGGGTTTAAACATTTCGGCAGGAAGAGCTTTCTTAAAGACTTCTCTTCCTTTGGTTTCCCATGCAAACATTTCCATCCATAAAATATAAAGATGCTCAATGGCTACCACTGCGATTAGAATTTTGGCTACGATTTCCATGAATTAGTATTTTGTGATTGTAAAACTAAAAAAATAAAGTTAAGTTTGGTTATACAATTTCAATAATGGAGACTTTCAAACAACATTTAGATAAATTCATTACGATTACTGATGAAGAATTTGCTTCGGTCCTTTCATTTTTCCAAGAAGTGGAAGTGAAGAAAAAGCAGGATCTGATGTTGAGTGGGGAAATTTGCAAGTCGATGTACTTTGTCGTTAAAGGCTGTCTCCGAAAATTTTTCGTCAACGAAAAAGGAATAGAACAAACTACCGAATTCGCTATTGAAAATTGGTGGATCACCGACACTTTTGCTTATGAAAGGCAGATCAAAACCGATTTTTGTATTCAGGCGGTGGAAAAATCAATCATCTTAGAAATAAATCTTCAGACCCAGGAAGAATTACTGAACAAACATCCGGTGATGGAGCGTTATTTCAGAATGATTTATCAAAGAGCTTACGCAGCTTCTGAAAGGCGTATTCGCTATCTTTATGAAATGACCAGAGAAGAATTGTATGTGAATTTCAGTACATTATATCCCTGGTTTATCCAAAGAATCCCTCAATATTTAATTGCTTCCTTTTTAGGTTTCACGCCGGAATATTTAAGTGAAATCCGTGCAAAATTGGCCAAATCACGTTCTTAAACCAGTTTAAGATTTTTACGATTCTGTATTCTGAACTTTGTCATGTAATTAAAAGCAAGCATCATGACACAGGAAAAAGTTCAGTATTCACAGTTATTTTTAAGACTCGCCATTTCAGCTTCCATGCTTTCTGCCGTTGCAGACCGGTTCGGTTTCTGGGGTGAAAATTCTGCCTGGGGAAATTGGGAGAATTTCGAAAAATATACGGAACAGCTTACCTGTTTTCTTCCTGAAAGCTTAAGTACTTTTTCTGCATATGCCGCAACTTTTTTGGAAGTCCTTTTTCCTTTGATGTTGATTTTAGGCTTTAAGACTAAAATCGCAGCATACGGAACCGGATTTTACTGCTGCTATTTGCTTTCTCGATGACGGTTGCTTTAGGCGTTAAAGCTCCTCTGGATTACTCGGTCTGGATAGGAAGCGCGGCTGCATTTTTATTGGCAACCCAACAAAAATATAATTTTTCAATAGATATATTAACCCAAAAATTTTAAATAGTATGAGCGCAAGATTTAACTGGACAACGCTTCACCCTGCAGCTTACAAAGCGGGAATAGGAATAGAAATGGCCCTTCAGAACAGCTTTTTAGATCCGATTCAGAAAGAATTGATTAAAATCAGATCTTCACAGATCAACGGATGTGCGTTCTGTCTGGATATGCATACCAAAGATGCCCTGAAACATGGTGAAACTCCACAGAGAATTTTTATTCTGAATGCCTGGAGAGACGCGAAAGAATTTTTTACGGAAGAAGAGCAGGTTATTTTGATGATTACAGAGGAAATTACGCTGATCAACCAGAAAGGACTGACAGAAGAAACGTATGAAAAAGCAAAGAAGCTGTTCGATGAAACCCAGATTTCTCAAATCATTATGGCGGCAGTTGCGATCAATATGTGGAACAGAATTGCAAAAGCTTCCCACATGGAAATCGGGAAATAATTCTGGTCAAAATTAATTAACGGTAAAAAGAAATTCTTAACAAAACAAACTCACAAAAATATACGATTATGAGTGCAAGATTCAACATGGCAACGACAAACGCTGCCTCTTATAAAGCGGGAATTGGAATGGAAACTGCTCTTCAGGATAGTTTTTTAAGCCCGATTCAAAAAGAATTAATTAAAATCAGAACTTCACAGATCAATGGCTGTGCCTTCTGTCTCGATATGCATACCAAAGATGCTCTGAAATATGGTGAAACTCCCCAAAGAATTTTTCTTCTGAATGCATGGAGAGATTCGAAAGAACTGTTCAGCCTTGAAGAGCAGATTATTTTAACGATTGCTGAAGAAATTACCTTAATCAGTGATAAAGGGCTTTCGGAAGAAACGTATCAGCAGGCCAAAGGAATTTTCAATGAAAAACAGCTGGTGGATATCATCATGGCAGCCATTTCTATCAATATGTGGAACAGAATTGCAATTTCAACGCACATGCCGATCGGTAAATAAATCTGTTATTTGTTTAAAAAGTTATTTACGCAAAGCGCCTCTCAATATGGAGAAGCGCTTTGTTATTTTTGGCAGTTTAGCTGCAAGACATTAGCATTTAAAGGCTGTTCAACTTTCCGTTCTAATTTTTGGTCATTAACGTTGATGTAAATTTCCATCGAGCCCGTTCCAACGCGAAGAGACAAAATATGTCCGCCATATGCATTGAATTTATCATCCGTTGCAACACCGTGAACATGGATGGATGGGCCTTGATCATTCCAGGCAATCGAACCGGTAAGGCTGCCCATCTCTACTTTATTAAAAGTTTTGGGATCGAATTTTTTAGCATTAAAATCATAAAATCCAAAAGTGACATCCGAAGCAAAACCGATTCCTGTAAAACTTGCAGAAGGAATTTTTTCGGATTTTGCTAAATTTTCAATGTTGGCAATCACATCATCACCTTGCCGAAGAACCATTAAATAGCCTGTCGGAGTTTTGATGTAGCGGCAGTTATCTTTTTGTTGTGCTGTAAAATTGTTCATTATCAGAATTATTAAGACGATAAAAATGTTTTTCAATACATTCATAATCAATGATATTTAAATTAAATAATGAAAATTTTGCACCAAGTTGATGATCCTAAATTTCTTTTAAAGAAGAATTAATAAAATTAAGTTCTTCCTGAGATAAATCGAAAGACATTCTTGGCATTTTCAATGGCTTGCTGAGCATTTCTTGCTCCTGCTAAAACCACTGTGATGGCAGGTTGTAAAGTTGTCCATCTCAAAACCAGCTGAGAAAGTGTAGCTCCTTTTTCCTGGGCAATCGGTTCGATTTTATCCAAGAAAGTTTTCACTTTATGTAAATCAAATTGTGAAAAATATCCGTTTCTGTGATCATTTTCTTTGAGTTTATTATCTTTAAAATATTTTCCGGTCAATAATCCTCTTTCCATCGGACTGTATACGATAATTCCTGAATTATTTTCCAGAGAATAAGGAACCAGATCATTTTCAATCGCACGGTTCAGCATACTGTATGAAACCTGATTGCTCGCTAGTTTTACCGTTTTATTCGCTTCTTCCATTTGTTGAACAGAATAATTGCTCACACCTGCTTTTCTTATTTTTCCCTGTTTAATCAACAATTCCAAAGCTTCCATCGTTTCGTTGATTGGCGTTGTGGAATCCGGCCAGTGCAATTGCAAAAGATCGATATAATCTGTTCCCAATCTTTTTAAGCTTTCCTCGACTTCCTTGATGATATTTTCCTTGGAAGCAAATTTATAAACCGGAATTTTTTTACCATTTTCCTCTGCATCAAAGAAAAATTCTCCTTTTCCGTTATTACTTCCGTCCCAAACCAGCCCAAATTTTGTCAGCAGCTGAATTTTCGAGCGGTCCTTTCCTTTAATAGCTTCTCCGATCATTTCTTCACTCAATCCGAACCCGTAAAATGGTGCGGTATCAATGGATGTTACCCCGTGATCCAAAGATGCGTGAATTGAATTGACAGAATCCTGTTTTTCATTTCCGCCCCACATATTTCCACCGATGGCAAAGGCTCCGTGAGTAATCACTGAAAGTTCCAGATCGGTGTTTCCTAATTTTCTATATTCCATTTTGTTTTAATTTATTTAACTATAAAAGTCACAAAAGTTTATTTGTTTTAATACACTATGAAAACCATAAGATCACATAAGAAGAAAATCAAAGATTTTTAGAAAACTTTATGCTCTTGTCAAAAGAATAATTTTAACTTTTTATGATTGAATTATGAATGTCTATTGTGACTTTTGTGGTTGAAAATTTTATTTGTTCAATTCTTTTAAAATAGCCTCACCAACACTTTTTGCCGATTGAGGATTTTGTCCGGTGATCACTCTTTGGTCACTCACAACATGATTCTGCCAAAGTCCCGATTTTTCAAATTTTGCCCCTCTTTCTTTCAGTTTATCTTCCAGAAGGAAAGAAACAACCTTCGTTAATTTCACTTCAGCTTCCTCTTCATTGGTAAAGGCATTGATTTTTTTACCGTCTACCAAATATTTACCGTTATTCAGTTTAATATTCACCAAACCTGCCGGACCGTGACAAACTCCGGCTACTATTCCTCCGTTTTCATAAATTTTTGAGGCAATGGCAGCAAGTTCCGTGTTGTCAGCAAAATCCCACATCGCACCATGTCCTCCTGCATAAAAGATGGTAGAGTAGTCATTCGGGTTTACCTGAGAAGGCTGTAAAGAATGATCGATTTTATTTTTATATTCTTTATTTTCCCAGAATTCTTTGTTTACGGGATCTTTCAGATCAAATCCGTCAACAGGAGGAGTTGCGCCTTTGGGGCTTACAAAATCGATTTCGTATCCTGCTTTGTGAAGAACTTCCCAGGGATGAGAAACCTCACCAAGATAGTATCCTGTTTCCTGGCCTGTATCGCCTTTTTTGTCATGGCTGGTAACGACAAATAAAATTTTCTTTTTCATATTTTTAGACTTTTTGGTTTGTGCCTGAATGAATCCTATCGTAAAAATAGAAAGGATAAGTAATGCTAATTTTTTCATATTTAATAATTTTTCAACCATTAAGGTTTATTTAAGGAATTTAGAGTATTAAGAATTAGCGAAGCTTTAAGCGGTATGCTTAAAAAAATCTATTGATTTTTCTTAATATATCTTAACTTCTTAATTTTCTTAATGGTTTAATGTTAAATAATTTCAGTTAAATAAATCTGTGGTTTCTCCTGTAGTTTTTCATCAATCAAAGCTCCGAAAGCTTGAATATAAGGTTGTTGATTGTGCTGTGATAAACCTTCTTTATTTTTCCAGATCTCGTAGAAAATAAAGTGATTTTTATCTTCAATTCCCTGATGAAGTGTATAAAGTTCATTAGCTTCTTCTTTCACGGTTTCTTTTACCATATTTTGAAGAACTTCCAAAACTTCTGTTCTGTGCTCTTCTTTTGCTTTGATAATGGCTGTTAAATAAATTTTCATTAGACTAATTGTGGTTTTAATTCTTTTTTAAAAACGTTTGTTAAATGTTCTCTGTATAATTTCATATCCCGTTCAATATTGGCGTTTTTCTCTACATCATGAAAGTGGAAACTTTCCATTTTTTCTAAAGAAACGAATGCATTCATTCTGTGAAAACCAAATAGTGGTCCGTTATCCACACTTGTTTCGTTGAAAAATTCTCCTGGGAGCGTGAAAGCCGTTTCAGGAGCGTTCCAGCTTGTAGTCAACATATATTTTCTGCCTTTCAGCATTCCTCCTGTTCCGTAATTGATTTTAGGATTTTCCGCAGTTCTTCCGTCGCTCATATAAATTCCTTTGGCATGACCGGCGGTGAAAACTTCATCAATATATTTTTTCAATCCATTTGGTAATTGAAACCACCAGATTGGAGTGTGATAAATAATGTAATCTGCCCAAACAAACTTCTGAACTTCTTCGTGTCTGTCATAGGTGTCGCTTACGTTGGTGATTTTTACCTCTACATTTTCGAAGCTTTTCAAGACTTCTAATGTATTTTCTGCAATAGTCTGATTATACTTTCCTCCGGAATGTCCGAAATTTTGTCCGCCGTTGATGATTAATACTTTTTTCATTGTTGTATGATTTTCAATTTTATGATGCAAAGTTATAACGGTAGATTGTATAATAAAAATAATATGAATTATAGTTAGTTATCAGAATAGTGATAATTAAATTTTATTAAATAGAAAAAGCTGTCTCATAATTGAAACAGCTTGTAGATTTTCTTTTATTAAATCCGTTGTCCATTTTGATTTGTTTTTCGTCAATTTGAGTAGATTATTGAAAAAAATCGTATCGAAAGTTTTTAATTTTGAAGATCAATTTGTTCTCAATACATTTTTTCTTCACCTTGTTACGTAAAAACACTAAAACTGACGGATCTAATAACAAAATTTCGCAAAATGTACAACGGGTGTTATTAAATATTATTTTACATCTTTCGAAGCTTTGATGATAACATCAGCAACCTCCTGCGGATGGGAAATGAAGACTGCATGACTTCCTTTGATCTCAGTGATTTTGGCGTTTCCTTTCTTATACATTTTGCGCTGGATAGAAGGTAATATCGCTTCGTCCTGAGTGGCTACAATTCCGTAGGACGGCTTTGTTTTCCAAGGAGCTTTGGTTACTTTTGCATCCAATGCTGCTGTTGCGAAACGGCCTTGCGAAGCATACATGAAATCTGTCTGTTCTTTCGGAAGATCTGCAGCGAATCCATCATGAAATTTATCTTTGTCATAATAAAGAATTCCTTTTTCGTCGGCGGGTAAAATCCCGTTTTTAGGAGATCCGGGTTCTGTTTTTGCCCAATCCAGTGCGGATTCTCCTTTGTCTAACTGGAATGCGGCTACATAAATCAGTGCTGCAACATTGCGGTGATCCCCGGCTTCGGTAATAACACTGCCGCCGTAGGAATGTCCAACTAATAAGGTTGGCCCATCTTGTCTGTCGAGTGCAGCTTTTGTCGCATCCACATCATCTGCTAAAGAACTTAGAGGATTTTGAACAACCGTAACATTGTATCCTTTTTTATTCAGAATATCATAGATTCCTCTATAACCGGATCCGTCTACGAAAGCACCATGTACCAATACTACATTTTTGATTACTTTTTGTGATTGCGCAGAAACATTTGAAACGGTTATTGCTAAAATAAATAATATGGATAAAATTGATCCAAGCGATTTTAAAACTGATGATTTTTTCATTATATTGAATTTAAGATTGTTATTGTTAAAATTCTATGGCAAAGATATAGAGGTCAGTGTTTTGAAAAAATACATAAAAGTTCGTATTTATTGTACTTTTTTCCTTTCTGTATTTTTTTTTGAAACATGTAAGACGTGCTTTAATATTTTTTAATTATTATAATGATGATTATTTTATAATTTTGCATTAGAAATATAATGAATGAGCGATGAACTTCTACAAATTAAAACAGAAGCTTTAATGCAAATTCGCAGCGGAACAATTTGACAATTTATAATTCACAAATTAACATCATGGTAAATCTTGAATGGTACAGAACTTTTAAAGCAATTTATAAGACCGGAACATTGACAGGAGCTGCAGATTCACTGTTTATTTCACAACCCGGAGTAAGTTTGCATTTAAGCTCCTTAGAAGCGTACGTAGGATATAAATTATTCGACAGAACCGGAAGGAAAATGATTCCGACGGAAAGAGGAAAAGTGTTGTTCAATGCGGTTTCTGAACCGTTGACAAAACTGGAAGATGTTGAAAAGAACTTCCAAAAATCTACCGAAAAACACACACCGACAATAAGTGTGGGAATGTGTTTTGAGACGTTTCAGACGACTTTGGAGCAGTATGTTTCCACTTTGCCTTTTAATTTGATTATCAGTTTCGGTGAATATCCTGAAATGCTGGATCAGTTGGATAAAGGGATTTTAGATTTAATCATTACCCCTAAAAAAGGGACTTCGCCTAATATTTTACACGAACCGTTTTCTTCAGAGCAGATTATTTTAGTTGGCGGAAAAAATGTTGATACCGAAAGTTTCAATGAGGTCGTTGCCACAAAAGGTTTAGAACACGTCGAGGAATGGCTGAAACAGGAAAAATGGTACGGAACAACGGGAGACATGGAACATCTTTTCCAGTTCTGGATCCTGAATTTTGGGCATAAGCCGAATTTCCGTCCGAATTATATCGTTCCGAATTTAAATTCAATCATCCGATGTCTGAAAGGGGGTACAGGATTGGCTGTTGTTCCGGATTTTTTATGCAAAAATGAAATTGAATGCGGCGAGGTGAAACTGATTTGGGAAGGTGAGAAAAAATTAGAAAATACTTTGTATTTCGGATGCAGAAAGAAGACCAATTATGCTGAAGAAATTGATTATATCAAAAGTTTATTCAGAAAAGTGATGAGTAAGGATGAGACTTTGATGGTTTAGTTTATTTATTTAACAGCACTTTTGTCATTCAGAGCGAAACGAAATGGAGTGTGGAACCTAATTTTTTCTTATGAATTTATTAATTGCTTAGATTTCTACGGATTACAAAATGGACGTAGAGAGATTTTTCAATTAGTACAAAAAATATTTTCCATATCTTTGCAACTCACAAAACCCAAAATAACAGGATGTAGGATACAGTTTCTTTCAGATTTTTTTAGACAATAACGAGCGAGGTTATTGCAGTTTTAACTTTAATTACAGAAAGAAATCATGTTTTTTTTACAAAATATATCCTTTGGGTTTCCAGCGGGAAATCTGCTATTTAATTCTATCAACTTAACGATACAATCAAACTCAAAATCGGCTTTGGTTGGAAGCAACGGCATGGGAAAATCTAGCTTGCTGAAAATCATAGCGAATGAAATTGAACCTTTGGAAGGCAACGTCAATATTCAGGGTGATTTGTTTTATGTTCCGCAGATGTTTGGAAATTTTAATGATTTAACGGTTGCTGAATGTTTGAAAATCGATAAAAAGCTCGATGCGCTTCAAAAAATCACGAATGGGGAAGTGGATGAAATTTATTTTGAAACGTTGAATGATGATTGGGACATCGAAGAACGTTGTCAAAATGCTTTACAATATTGGAAACTCGAAAATTTAGATTTAAATCAAAAATTGGAAAGCCTGAGTGGCGGACAAAAAACAAAGGTTTTTCTGGCCGGAATTCAAATTAATCAACCTGAAATTATTTTACTGGATGAGCCGACTAATCATCTTGATCTGGAAGGTCGAAATTTGTTGTATGATTTTATTGAAAAAACAAATTCAACCGTTGTGATTGTCAGTCATGACCGTGCTTTACTGAATTTGGTTGACACTATTTTCGAATTAAGCAATCAGGGAATTTCGACGTATGGCGGAAATTATGATTTTTATGCTGAACAGAAAGAAATCGAGAATGAAGCCTTGCAAAACGATATTCATTCCAAAGAACGCGCCCTGAAAAAGGCAAAAGAAAAAGAGCGCGAAACACTGGAACGAAAACAAAAACTCGATGCACGAGGAAAAGGAAAACAGGAGAAATCGGGCGTGGCGAGAATCATGATGAATACGCTGCGGAATAATGCCGAGAAAAATTCTTCGAAATTAAAATCTGTTCATGCCGAGAAAATCAATGATATTTCCGGGGATTTGCGGGATTTGCGTTCGTCGGTGAGAAATGCGGATCAGATGAAAGTGAATTTTAATGATTCGAATCTGCATTCGGGGAAAATTCTGATTTCAGCAGAGGAAATTAATTTTAAATATGACAAAGAAAATCTCTGGAAAGAAAATCTCAATCTTGAAATCCGAAGTGGTGACAGAATTTCTATTAAAGGCTCGAACGGTTCCGGAAAAACGACTTTAATCAAGCTTTTGTTGGGAGATTTGCAGCCTTCTGTTGGGAAGATTTCTAAATCGGATTTTCAGACAATTTATATTGATCAGGAATATTCTTTGATTGATAAACAGGCAACAGTTTACGATTTTGCCCAACAGTTCAACGATAATGCGTTGCAGGAATCTGAAGTGAAAACCTTATTGTCAAGATTTTTATTCGGAAAGGAAACCTGGGGCAAAAAATGTGATGTTCTGAGTGGCGGAGAACGCCTGCGATTGCTACTGTGTGGGCTTTCCATCAGCAATAAAGCACCCGATATGATGATACTTGATGAACCGACGAATAATTTAGACCTCCAAAATGTAGAAATTCTGACGAATTCTATTAAGGATTATCAAGGAACCCTGCTGGTGATTTCCCACGATGAAGTTTTTCTGGAAGAAATTGGCATAGACCGGGAATTATCGCTGAATTAATGATTGTATTTGCAAATTGTACAGAATCAATCAGACATTCAGTGGAGGCGGGCTTTAGCCCGTCTATCAATAAGATTAGAAATCCTTCGGCTTTAGCCAAAACTTATCATAAAAAATCCCGGCTGACTATAACCGGGATTTCGCTTTCTATTTTTCACTTTTCCTGTTGATTGCATCCAGAACCATATCCATCTTTTGTTGTAGTTCATAATCCCCTGAAATTTCAATGAAAGGAATATTCATCTCAGACAGCCATTCGAGATGAGCCTTTAAAGTTCTGTTGGCAATCCCGGTATTGTAATCATAATCTTTAGCCCATTCCATGAATTCCTGATATTTTTGAGTTTTTTCAGGATGAGTGAAAATTTCATCACCATATCTTTCATATTCCCTTTTTTTCAGTCTTTCCATTCGTATTTCAGGAGGAAGATAGAGGAAAATAATCAGGTCAAATGCTGGAAATATATTTTCACCCCAATGAATGATAGAACCTCCGAAAATCCAGTTTTCAGTAGTATGAAGTTTATCCGAAACAATAGTGTTCCTTATTTCAGGATTCTGTTTTTCTGTAAAAGGAACTTCAGTTTTAAGCCAGAAAAAATCATCACTGTCAAAGTATTCAATATCGAGTTTCTCAGACAGTGCTTTTCCTAAAGTGGTAACGCCGGAACCTGAAGCTCCGAAAATATGGAGTCTCATAATTTTGTTACCATCCAGTTATAAATCCTGTTCAGTACCTCTTCCCGTATTTCCTCATTCAGAATCTCATGGCGCATATCCGGATAGATCTTTACGTCTACATTTTGAAAACCATCAGCTTTTAAGTGGCTGACCGTATGCATTACACCTTTTCCAAAATCGCCAATGGGATCATTCTTCCCGCTTACGAATAAAAAAGGAAATGATTTGGGAATGGAAGAAGCCCAGTCTCTTGCAGTTGCTTTTTTATAAATGGTAAATAAAGTGTAAAAAGCATTATGGGTAAACGGGATTCCGCAAAGTTCATCCTGTTCAAAAGTTTTTCGGTTTTCAGGATTTATACTGAGCCAGCTGGTATCGCTAAAATTTTTATCCTTTTTAAAATGCTTGTTATTCACACTCGTAAAAACGGAATTCAAAAAAGTACGATAACGAGGTGCAACGATATTGGCTAATGATAAATAAGCTCTTAATACGTTTATCCCCGGTAAAGGTCCTCCGGTTCCTGTAATGACAGCTCCTGAAAATTTATTGCCTGCCTTTTGAAGAAGACAGCGTGTAATAAAAGACCCCATAGAATGCCCTAAAATAAAGTGTGGAACCTCCGGCTACTGTTCTGCAAGATGATCTGCCATCATTTCTGCATCTGCCACAAGTCTTTCATCCGGTTTTTGAAGCTGAAAGAATCCAATGTCTTTTTTCTCCTTCACCGATTTCCCATGTCCTAAATGGTCATACGTCAATACAGCAATACCATGAGCCCCAAAATATTCTGCAATTTCTATATATCTCCCGCTATGTTCCTGCATACCGTGAACAATAAGCAGGGTGGCTTTTGCTGTTTCCGGAGAAAACATGGTGTAAAAAAGCTGTGATTCACTGCTTACCTTTGATGAAAGGTAGGCTGCGGTTTGGGATACTGACATAAGAACTTATTTAGATGCTAATCAAAGATATGGAATACTAAAGTTCTCAATATAATTTTATTTGATAAACAGACGAATAATTTAGATCTCCAAAATGTGGAAATTCTGACAAATTCTATTAAGGATTATCATGGAACTTTGGTGGTTATTTCGCATGATGGGGTGTTTTTGGAGGAGATTGGGGGGTGTGGTGCGGTTTTGTTGAGTTTTTAAATAGTAAAACGCCAATGTGCTAACATTGGCGTTTTACTAACTATTATCATTTTAAAAGTTGTCGTAATTATCTATTTCATCCGCTTCATCATCGTCAAAAAATATAGTATTTAATGATCCGTCTAAGCTTCCATGTTCTAGAAAATAATTATAGAATTGATTTATAACATCAAATCTAAAAGTTAAAGATTTTTCAATATGTACTCCTTGTTGATTAAAAAAATCAAATTCTTGTAAAATAGGATTTGGACTCTCTAATAATCTGTTTTTAATTCTTATATTTTCAAACTCATTTAGAAAACTATTTAAATTTTCAGGAGAAGCGTTATGTTTTGACTTAATAAATTGATAATATACAGGAATAATTCCCTTACCTTTCAATAAATTGTCAGAATCACTGAAAATATTATTAAATCTATCCAAGATATTTAAAGTATTTTGGATAAGGACTTCAACTTGGTTGGTTGGTTGAGCGTTGGTTCTTAAAAATTCTTCTAATTCTTTATTTCCTAAGTTGACTAAATTTTTATTATACTCTATAAAAAGTAGTTTTGTTAATAAATCATTATATTGAAATCTTGGATTTTTAAATTTTACTTTTCTTGTGAAAAAAATGTTTTCAGAAATTATATCTCGAATTTTTCTGTTTAAGTAACTGTTTATTGCATTACGTTTTTCGGCATTGGTTAAAGCGATACCTCCATTTAATCTTAAAAACATTTCTTCTAATCTATCGTCTTCATCTGTAACTATAAATATAACATCTAAAACACAATTTATAATACGTTTAGCAATTGAGGGAAAATCTAATAATAATTTATCAAATGTATAGTTGTTTAAGCTTATGTCATTTTCAATTATTTTACAAGAACTATCAAGAGAATATTTATTATCTAAAAAATCAAAGATAGCTTGTAGTCTTTGTTTTCCATCAATTACAGCATATAAAGAATTATTTATATTTAGAGGATTATCAGTTTCAATAAAATAATTGAAATAAAACTTAGGAATATCAAACTCATTAATAATTGTATCTATTAATAATTTTTTTTTCTCTGGTTGCCAAATTCCTCCGAATCGCTGATAATACGGAGAGAAATCTATTTTATCTTTTAAATTATATAACTTACCAATAGTTTGTTGGCCAAGTTCATTTATAGCATATATTTTATACATGACTTATTAACTATTTTGTGTTAACTCTCTTCTTAACTCAAGAGAAAGGTGATTTAAATCAGGAAATAATGATGTCTCACTCATACCTATAACACTTAGTTCATTCTTAACTAGGTTTATTTTGTTTTGTCCCTTAAGTGTAATTTTTTTTAAAAATTCATTTGCTTTTTCATTTTCTTCTAATTTTGGGATATTTTCTGAAAAAGGATATAAAGTAAAAACGCCTTTCTGAGCAACTATTCTTTCATTATTTAAAGGTCCAAATATTGCAACCGGATAAGTAGGAACTTTCGATCCAGTTTTGTAAACTCCTTGAATTTGATCATCAGATGTTATACTGGGAATTTTTGTGGTTTCGGAAATGTTCGCCAGTCTGTTTAGTTTTAAAGGTGCTAAACACCAAATATCAATATCTTTTTCATAGTGTTTTCCACTTTCGTTAGAATCATCTCTAAAAAAAACAGAAAATGCTAATGCTGTAATTGCAGAAGATGTCCAATCTAATAATCTAGTTGGCATTCCAAAATGTTGCATTAAAAAGAACCATTCATATTCATTTTTTGCATTGAATGAACTTTTTAGATATGGAATTGATTTTGATTGAAAATGTACTAAAAAGTCGTTTTCCATATCACATGTAAATGGGTTTCTAAATAAAGATGGAGTTAAAGTATATTCAGAATTTTCGTGGCCTCTAAACCAAGTAGTGCCAAAATCTTTATTAATATCATTTACAGCTTGCACGAAATCTGTTAAGCTGTTGATTTCAATTATGTTTTCAGGATTCATGGATGTTTTTATTGTTCAAATTCAAATATATAAATAATAAAGTATATTAAACTTGATAAACAATTATTTTTATGACTCATTAAATGATTTCCACCCACTCAAAAATAAAATCCACCACAAATTTGCTCACCCAATTTTTTAAAAGTAATTTTGCATGAATCTAAATAAAAGTAAAATATGTCAACTTACGTAGTTGTAGGTCTTCAGTATGGAGATGAAGGTAAAGGAAAAATCACGGATGTTTTATCGGCAAAATCAGATTACGTTGTGCGTTTCCAGGGAGGAGACAACGCGGGTCACACGGTTTATGTAGGGGATGAGAAATTCGTTTTACACCTTCTTCCATCGGGAGTTCTTCAGTGCAAAGGGAAGTGTATCATTGCCAACGGAGTAGTGGTAAATCCTAAATCTTTCATTAAAGAGGTGAATCAGATCGAGAGCAAAGGCTTGAAGACAGATCACATTTTCATCAGCAGAAGAGCGCATGTCATCATGCCTTACCACATTCTTTTGGATACTTACCGTGAGGAAGAGCACGGAGGAACGCAGATCGGAACGACAAAAAAAGGGATCGGACCTTGCTATGAAGATAAAATTGCAAGAGTTGGGATCAGAATGATCGACCTTCTGAATCCTGAAATTTTAAGAGATAAAATCGAGAAAAACTTAAAAATTAAGAATTCTCTTTTTGAAAAATATTACGGAAAGCCGACATTAGACGTTGAAGAGATTTACAACGAATATTTAGAGATCGGAAGACAGCTTCAGGACAGAATCGTTGATACGGAGCTGGAATTAAACGAAGCGATCAGAGATGGTAAAAACGTTTTGTTCGAAGGAGCACAGGCTTTGATGCTTGATATTGACTTCGGAACGTATCCATATGTTACTTCTTCTTCTCCATCTACAGGAGGAGTTTGTTCAGGAGCAGGAGTTCCGCCAACTTCCCTTCAAAACTTGATCGGTGTTGCAAAAGCATACTGCACAAGAGTGGGGAATGGACCTTTTCCATCAGAATTAGACAACGAATTGGGAGAAAGCATCAGACAAATCGGAGGAGAATTCGGTGCAACTACAGGTAGACCTAGAAGAACAGGTTGGTTGGACCTTGTTTCTTTGAAGCATGCTTGTATGATTAACGGGATCAATAATCTTGTAATTACGAAATTAGACGTTCTTACAGGAATTGAAAACCTGAAAGTAGTTACTCATTACAAAACTGAAGACGGAAAAATCATCGATTATTTCACTTCTTCAACAGAAAAATTGTACAACTACGAACCTATCTACCAGGATCTTCCGGGTTGGAAAGAAGACATCACAAAAGCAAGAAGCTATGATGAACTTCCTGATACCGCTCAGAAATACATCGAGTTTATCGAGAAGTATTTAGGAATCAATGTTTATTTAGTTTCTGTTGGTCCTGAAAGAAGCCAAAACATCATCAGAAAAGAATTATTCTAAGGAATTTTTTAAATAATTTAAAAGAGACTGTCAATTTTGGCGGTCTCTTTTTTTGTCATTGCGAGGAGCGAAAGCAACGAAGCAATCCAAAAACTATCAACCAACAACTATTATTCTCAATCATGTAAACTTCCAGCATCCATCCTCCAACTTCCTTTCTTTTTAAAAGCTATTTCCCGCTTTCCGCACTCGCTATTTTGTTTTGTTTGGACGGCGCGGCGAAGCCGCGCCGCCCAAACAAAACAAAATGAGCTCAAACAATGCTGCAATCGGGGCTAAGAATGTCACCTTCAATTCAAATAACAGAACAAAATTAAAATTAGTTCAAACTTGGCACCATTATAAATTCAATTCTCAAAGTAAAATCTTTTTAAATACTAAGAACAACATCAAACTTCCAGCATCCACCAAAACCCTTATTCAATAAATAGTTAAAATTTACACTTTAACATGTATTTTAAAGGAAGTATTTGGTTTTTGTAAAATTTTGGCAAATATTTTGATATTGTTTCAAAGATTATTTCAAAACATATTGAAAACTGATAATCTATAATATATTAACAATTTAATTTTTGTAGTGATGAAACACCTAGAACACAATCAGGATTTCAGGCTGAACGAAATCCTTTTCGAGCACCGTAATAAAGCGTATGGAGCTTATGTATTAAGAACAGAATCAGACCGAATTTTAACCAAAGCATTTTTTATTGGAGTTGGTTTATTGGCTGCAGTTTCTATTATTCCTGTAGCGATTTCAGCTTTTAAATCAACTGAAACTGTAATTATTCAGGATCCAACCCCGCCAATTATGATTGATGTGGATAAACCAAATGATCCACCAGCGGAAGTTTTACCACCACAAACAGTGACTCCGCCACCTCCAAGTGTAAGACAGTATGATTCTCAGGTGGCAACCCCTAAGAGAAATGCTAACGAAAATGGTATTGTAGAAGATATTCCGGATGACGCAATTGCGGGAGTAAAAAATGACTTTACAGCTCCTCCGGCTCCACAGATTAATGTTCCTACGACAGTTATTTCCGGTCCGGGAACAGTGGCGCCTCCGAAAATAGCTCCTGTTGCACCTGTTGAAGATCCAAATAAAATTGTTGAAGGTACTGAATTAAGCAAAAGTGCAGATTTTGAAGGAGGGATCAATGCTTTTAGAACCAAAGTAATGAACAAATTTGATGTATCTGCTTTTGAAACGGAAGATGTTGTTAGTACAAAACTAACTTTTATTGTAGAAAAAGACGGTACCATTTCAAATATCAAGGCAAACGGAAAAGATGCTTCATTCAATGCGGAGGCGATCAGAACCATTAAAGCAGTTAAAGGAAAATGGATTCCGGGAAAAAATAAAAGAGGTGAATCGGTAAGAAGTTATTTCAGCTTCCCGATTTCAATGAAGTTCGATAATTAATTACCTTGAAAACGAATCTTGATAGTTATCCACAAAGAATTTTTTTTGTGGATAATTTTTTTTATATCTAAAATCCTTATTAACAATATTTTAACTCAATTTTCGTTTTAGTCATTCCCTTAGAGCAGAGAAAAAAGTGTATTTTTGAAGCTTAAAGTTCAAGTAATGGCAAAAATTATAGGTATCGCTAATCAGAAAGGTGGGGTAGGGAAAACTACTACTGCCGTAAATTTAGCTGCAGCATTAGGCGTTTTAGAAAAAAAAATTCTGATCATTGATGCAGATCCGCAGGCAAATGCAACTTCAGGTCTTGGTGTGGAAGAAGTGCAGTATTCTACCTATAATCTTTTGGAACACAGTGTTGAAACTAGAAACTGTATTCAGAAAACTACAACTCCAAACTTAGATATCGTTCCTTCTCATATCGATTTGGTTGCTGCCGAAATTGAGCTGGTAGACAAAGAAAACCGTGAGTATATGCTGAAAGAGGCATTGAAGGAGGTGAGAGATGATTATGATTTTATCATCATCGATTGCGCTCCGAGTTTAGGTTTAATTACCGTAAACGCGCTTACAGCAGCAGATTCTGTCATTATTCCGATTCAGTGTGAATATTTTGCTTTAGAAGGTCTGGGTAAGCTTTTAAATACCATTAAAAACGTCCAGAAAATTCACAATAAAGACTTGGATATTGAAGGATTGTTGTTAACGATGTATGACAGCCGTCTGAGACTTTCAAATCAGGTAGTGGAAGAAGTAAATGCACATTTCCCGGAAATGGTTTTCGAAACCATTATCAGCAGAAATGTAAGGTTAAGCGAAGCGCCAAGTTTCGGAGAAAGTATCCTGAATTATGATGCTGAAAGTAAAGGTGCTATTCAATACATTCAGCTTGCAGAAGAGGTTTTATTGAAAAACGAAAATTTAGTAAAAAATTAAAATGATTAGTATTGATAATTAATCAATGATCATTAATCAATAATCATTTATATAGAATGAAAGACAAAAAAAGAGCGATGGGACGTGGTTTGGGAGCAATTCTGAGTGCAGAATCCAAAGCTACGGTCAATACGGCAACAGATGCAGGAGCAGAAAACTTTGTAGGAAACATTATGGAGGTTTCCATTGAAGATATTTATCCGAATCCTACGCAGCCAAGAACTTATTTTGACGAAAAAGCATTAAACGAGCTTGCGCAGTCTATCAAAAATTTAGGGGTTATTCAGCCTATTACTTTGAGAAAAGACGGTGAAAAGTTTGAGATTATTTCTGGGGAAAGACGTTACAGAGCAAGTAAAATTGCGGGGCTTACGACTGTTCCCGCATACATACGTTTGGTTAATGATCAGGAGCTTTTAGAAATGGCTCTTGTAGAAAATATTCAGCGTGAAGATCTTGATGCTATCGAGATCGCATTGACGTATCACCGACTTTTGGAAGAAATTGGTCTTACCCAGGAAAATCTGAGCCAGAGAGTTGGAAAAGACAGAAGTACGATTACAAACTCAATTAGATTATTGAGGTTAAGTCCGGATATTCAGAATGCCATCAGAAGCGGAGAGATTTCTGCGGGTCACGGAAGGGCAATCATCAGTTTGGAAAACGAAGAGCATCAGCAGACCTTATTCGAGTTAATTATAAAAGAAAAACTGAATGTTCGTCAGTCTGAACAAGCTGCAGCTGCCATAAAAAATCCGAAAACTCCCGCTGCAAAAAGAGCAAAAGCAGAGCTTTCTAACAATTACAAAAGAGCCCAGAAAACAATTGCAGATATTCTTGACGTAAAAGTTGAAATAAAAACAACCGGTACCGGCAAAAAAGGCAAAATTGTTTTAGACTTTAAAAATGAAGATGAGCTGGAATATATTCTTTCTCATATTAAATAAATGAAAAACGTACTTTTTACTTTTTTCCTTCTTTTTTCAGGGTTGATTTTTTCACAGATCAATCCGAGAGACACCGTCAGGTTAGAGCATTATGCTACAGACAGTATTCCGGCTGCAAAACCGCAGGCTCCTGCAGAAGTAATACAAAAAATAGAAAAGGCAAACGCTCCTGCATCCATATTAAAAGTAAAAAAACTTAATCCTACGAAAGCGGGTCTTTATTCGGCTGTTCTTCCGGGATTGGGTCAGGTTTACAACAAAAAATACTGGAAAGTTCCCATTGTTTGGGGAGCGGTAGGAACGGGTGTGGGAATAGCGATCTGGAACCAGAATCGTTATAAAGAATACCGTGAATATTATATTGCAAAACTGAACGGTACACCCAACGAATTTCTTACGCAATATCCGAACTTGGACGCCACTGCATTGGGAAATGCACAAGACCGCTCAAAGAGACAAAGAGATTATGCCATTGCCATTACAGGTTTAATTTATATTTTAAATATTGTTGATGCTGTCGTAGATGCCCATTTGTATGAGGGGCGTAAAGATCCGGATCTTACACTGGCACCGGCAGTAATCTATGACGATTATAATATGAACCCTCCCAAAACAGGTTTGGCTTTGAGTTTTAGATTTTAAATTAATAATAAAGAGAAATAACTATTTATATATATGAAAATAGCATTAGTTGGATACGGGAGAATGGGGAAGATCATTGATGAGATTGCCTTGAAAAGAGGTCATGATGTAGTTGCCCGGTTAAAAGAAGCTCCGACTGCTGAAAACCTTAATAATCCGGATGTTGTCATCGAATTTTCTCTTCCTGAAGTAGCTTTTAAAAACATTAAAGCTTGTCTTGAAAACAAAATCCCGGTAATCAGCGGAACAACAGGCTGGCTTGAAAGAAAACCCGAAATTGAAAATATTGCAGTTCAGAATGAAACTGCATTTTTATATGGTTCAAACTTCAGTTTAGGAGTGAATTTATTTTTTGCTTTAAACGAAAAGTTGGCAGATTTAATGAAAAATGTAGATGAATATACTTGTCAGTTGGAAGAAATTCATCACATTCATAAACTGGATGCTCCGAGCGGAACAGCCATTTCTATTGCAGAAGGAATTATTAAAAATAATCCAAAATTCGAAGCATGGAAACTGGAAGATACTCAGGATAAGCAATTGGGTATTTTTGCCATTCGTGAGGATGAAGTTCCGGGAACACATTCTGTGTATTACAGAAGTGAAGTCGACGAGATTGAAATCAAACATACTGCACACAACAGAAACGGCTTTGCTTTAGGAGCGGTAGTTGCTGCAGAGTGGATCAAAGACAAAAAAGGAAACTTTACAATGAAAGACGTTTTAGGGCTTTAGAATTGTAACAAAATCCCTACATTGCAAACTAATACGAGTGAATGATGAAATGTCAGTAGTGAATCTGTTATCATTTATCAATCATCATTAATCATTTATATATAGATTTAGGCACAAAAATTTATGAATTATTTTTTAACGTACACAGTTTATGTTCTCATTTTATCTGTATTGATGGGGATTTCCACATGGAAACTGTTCAAGAAATTAGGGTACAGTCCGCTGTTTGCATTTATCCCTTTCTATAATTATTTCATCATACTTAAAGAAACGAAGCACCCGAAGTGGTGGGCAATTTTATCATATTTACCGATTGTTGGTCCTATTATGATGAGTGTTTTTCATCTGTATTTAATGAAAAAATTCGGAAAAAATCTTTTCAAAGATCAGTTGTTGACTGTGATTTTGCCGTTTATCTATATGGCAACGGTAAATTACTCTAAAGATGCCGAGATTGAAGATGAAAATGATTTGTATCTTACAGAAGAAGAGAAAAGCGCAAAAAAGAAAGATACCTTTATGGGGTCGATTACTTTTGCGGTTGTTTTCGCAACAATCATTCACGTTTTTGTAACGCAGCCTTTCGGGATTCCTACTGGATCTATGGAAAGGACTTTATTGGTTGGAGATTTCTTATTTGTAAATAAATGGAGCTATGGTTATAGACTACCAATGCGTCCGGTTGCCATTCCTTTTTTACAGGGAACAATTATGGATACAGGAAAACCAGGAAACCCTAAAGATGATCCTAAATCTTATGTTGAAGGAATAAAATTACCTTATCAAAGAATTTTCCAGTTCAGTAAGCCTCAGAAAAACGAAATAGTTGTTTTCAATTATCCTCAGGATTCTGTACACACGGCGATTGATAGAAAAGACCCTTATGTAAAAAGATTGGTGGCTGTTGCTGGAGACACTTTTGAGATGAGAAACGGTAGACTTTTCGTGAACGGAAAACCGGAAACGGTTTTAGGAGATCAGGAAGTTCAGCACAGATACATTGTCAATACAGGAAGTCAGCTTGATATACCGTCTTTATACAACACATTCGGTTTTTTACCGGTACAGGAAATTCCAAACGGAAACGGATTTATCTATGCTTTTCAGGGTTTAACTGATAAAACAGCTGCTGAAATCAAAAAACTTCCGCAAGTTATTGATATGAAGGAAGACGTTCAGCCTAAAGGAGAATCCGCAGTTTCTTACAGAGATGAGGCAAGAACAAAAATTGATACAACACAATCTATTTTCCCGATTAACAGTGGTTGGAATCAGGATCAATACGGTCCGCTTAAAATTCCTAAGAAAGGAGATGTTGTAGCACTAAATGAGAAAACTTTACCCGAATATCAGTGGATCATTTCTCAATACGAACATAATAAGCTGGAAAATAAAAACGGAAAAATTTTCATCAACGGAAAAGAAACCAGTCAATATACCATTCAGCAGGATTATTACATGATGGTGGGAGACAACAGAGATGCTTCTTTGGATGCGAGATTCTTTGGTTTTGTTCCTGAAGAAAATATCGTTGGAAAGCCGATGTTTACATGGATGAGTTTACAGGGAGCTTTTAAAGACCAAAGTTCTACTTATCAGGCTCCGTTCAAAATCCGTTGGGACAGAATGTTTAAAGCAACCAACACGGGTGAAGCCAACAAAACTTCTTACTGGTGGATTGCAGCCATGATTCTGATTCTGTTCTTCGGCTGGGAATACTTCATGAAATTATTCAAAGGAAAGAAAAAAGAAGACGAAATTTAATTCAACTAAAAAAATAAATAAAATGAAGTATTTGAAAAAGTACTTCATTTTTCTATAAAGGACTATGCAAAATATATTATTACCGGTATTTTATTTACCACCTATTTCATGGTTTTCAGAATTTTTAAATGCTGAAAATAAGGTGACCTTCGAGCAATTTGAAAACTTCCCGAAGCAGACCTATAGAAACCGCGCCAATATCTATGGAGCAAACGGTAAACTTTCATTGATCATTCCGATCAATCATAACGGAAACCGTATTTTTAAAGATATTGAAATTTCATACAGAGAAGATTGGCAGACTCTTCACTGGAAATCTATTAAAACAGCCTATCAAAGCTCCCCATATTTTGAGTTTTATGAAGAAAAACTGAAAAAAATATTTGAAACAAAAGAAAAATCTCTTTTAAATTTTAATATAAAAAGCATCAAAATCATTTTGGATATACTGAAAACAGAAAAGGCATACTCTTTGAATGAAGAATATATCAAAAATCCGGAACAGATCGATTTCAGAGACCGATTTTCAGCAAAAAGCCCTACAGACTACGAAATGGCAGAATATTATCAGACCTTTTCCGACAAAATGGGGTTCTTAGCCGACTTGTCGATCTTAGATCTTATCTGTAACAAAGGTCCGGAATCGATGACTTATATTAAAAATATTAAATAATTCTACATGAAAAAGGTATTATTAGCAGCAGTTTTTTTGGCAGGTTTCACCTATTCTTCGGCTCAGGCTGTAGATAAAAGTGAAGATAAAGATTTAATGACGTGGTATCATAAAGACTTTGCTACTACCAAGGTTTATGGGGTAAATACAGAGAATGCCTACAAATTTTTAGAATCTAAAGGTTTAAAGCCGAAGACTGTCGTTGTGGGCGTTTTAGACAGTGGTGTTCAGGTTGATCATCCGGGGTTGGTTAAAAATATGTGGTCAAACCCAAACGAAGTTCCGAACAACGGAAAAGATGATGATGGAAACGGTTATATTGATGATGTTCACGGCTGGAACTTCATAGGCGGTAAAAATGGTGATATTGATATCGATAACATGGAAGTGACTAGAGTTGTTGCCAAATATAAACCGATTTTTGAAGGTGATAATTCTACACAGAATAAAGTCAATCAGGCTAAGATGCCGGAAGAGTTTGCCATGTACATGAAGTCTAAAGAGCTTTTTACGAAAAAAAGTATTGATGCAAGACAGGGCTTTCAGCGTTATACAATGATTAATGATGCGATTCCTGTAATGGTAAGTATCATGGGAGGAAAACCTCTGACTGCTGAAACGGTTAAAAATAAAAAGCCATCTACTCAACAAGAAGCTATTGCGCTGGAAATCTTATCTAATATAGCCGGAAGCCCTGAGTTTGCAGGAAAACCAGCTGCTGAAGTTGAAACAAAACTAAAAGAAGAAATGAAAGGCGCATTGGAACATTTCGGACCAATGGCAAAACAGTATGATCTTAGCTATGATCCGAGAGCTGAAATCGTTGGTGATCATTATGATGATTATTCTGAAAAAATCTATGGAAACAATCATTATGAAGGCCCCGATGCGACTCACGGAACTCACGTTGCAGGTATTATTGCCGGATTGCCACAAGGAAAAGAGATTCAGTATGGTGTTGCCTCAAAAGTTGCAAAAATCATGACGGTAAGAACGGTTCCGAATGGTGATGAGAGAGATAAAGATGTTGCTAATGCCATCAGATATGCTGTAGACAATGGAGCAAAAATTTTAAATATGAGTTTCGGGAAGCCTGTTTCTCCTGGAAAAAATGTAGTTTGGGATGCATTCAAATATGCTGAAGATAAAGGTGTTCTTTTGGTAAAGGCTGCCGGAAATGAGAATGAAGATGTTGCTGAACATTTGGCCTATCCTACCAATTTTAAAAATATCTCAGATGCTGCGCCATTTGTAAATAACGTAATGGTTGTAGGTGCAAGTACTAACAAAAACGATGCACTGAGGGCTGATTTCTCCAATTACAATAAAAAAATGGTGAACGTTTTTGCTCCTGGTGAAGAAATTTATTCTACGGTTACAAAAAGCGGCTATGAATATCTTCAGGGAACCTCAATGGCATCACCGGTTGCAGCGGGAGCAGCAGCTGTTTTATTAGCATATATGCCGAATCTGAAACCAGCCCAGATCATTGAATCTTTAGTAAAAACAAGTAATTTGAGTACCGCAAATGAATTCGGTGAAAAATCTCAGGCAGGTGGTGTTATTGATGTGAAAAAAGCAGCAGAATATGCTTACAATAATTTCTATGACGGAAAATCGAGCACTTCAAAACCAAAATCAATAAAAAAAGCAAGACCAGCTAAGAAATCTGTAAAGAGATAATAATCAGACAGATTGAGTATTTAATAAACGAATCCTGATTTTGTCAGGATTTTTTATTTTAAAAATAATTAATATTTGGCATGATTTTTTGTGGTATCTTTAATGTTAAAATAATAAAACTACAATATGAAAAAGCTACTACTTGCAGGTATAGTGGGAACCTCACTTTTTGCGGTGTCTTGTTCCACAGTTCAAAAGGCTAAGGATGCACAGAACGTCAGATCCGAATTTCTGAAAATGAAAGGAGACTGGCAGATTGTAAGTATTGATTATGATAAACAATACAAAATCAAACCTTTTGATGAAGGTGCCGATGCACAATGTTTCGTAGGAAGTCACTGGAGATTCATTCCGAATAATTACTCAGGATCTTATACACTAAATGGCGGAGGTTCTTGCCCAAGCGTTATCCAAGCCATCAAAGCAGATATTAAAGGAGATACTTTTACATTTAAAAAAATTGCTGAAGGCACAAAAGCAAAACAAAATACAGCTGGTTATACTTTAAGAGTTATTAATAATTCTACTGATCAGTTTTCTTTAGAACAAAATGTTCCTTTCGAAGGAAACTCAATCCGAGTGGTTTACAATTTCGAAAGAACGGGGATGGATTACACAAGATAATTAAAAAAATATTTGAAAATGAAATTTAACAAAACATATATCAGCGCATTATTCTTATCATCAGCTTTATTATTAACAAGCTGTGAAGCAGTACAGAATTCTAATCATCAGCAAAGAGGTACCGCAGTAGGGGTTGCTTCAGGAGCGGTTATTGGTGGTGTACTTGGAAATAATGTGGGAAAAGGTAAGAATGCTGCTTTAGGAGCTGTTTTAGGGGGTATTATCGGTGGTGTTGCAGGTAATGTTATCGGCAGTAAAATGGATAAGCAGGCTAAAGATATTAAAGAAACTTTACCTGGAGCAGAGGTTGAAAGAGTAGGTGACGGTATCAAAATTACAATGAATGAAAGCATTGTAACATTTGCCTTCGATTCTTCAGATCTTACGTCAGTAGCAAAAGCTAATCTGGATAAATTAGCTCAGGTTCTGGTTGATAATCCTGACACAAATATCAATGTTTATGGTCACACCGATAGCAAAGGTGCGGATGATTATAACCAAAAGCTATCAGAAAGAAGAGCAAATTCTGTGAAATCTTATTTGGTTTCTAAAGGAATTGCTTCCAGTAGATTGTTTGCTTTAGGCGAAGGAGAATCGATGCCGGTTGCAACAAATGATACTGAAGCAGGTAGAGCTAAAAACAGAAGAGTAGAATTTGCTATTACAGCAAATGAGAAAATGATTAACGACGCACAGCAGGGTCAGTAATCATTTAACATATAAATATTGTTTAAAAAACCGCTCCAGCGGTTTTTTTTGTATTTTTATAGCTGATTTATTTTTTGAAAATCGTTATTTTTGCAATCGAAACCAGATAAATGAAAAAATATTTAAAACTACTTCGTGTAGAACAGTGGGTGAAAAATCTATTTGTTTTTGTTCCTCTATTTTTCTCAGGTAATGTAAAAAATTTAGATTTACTTACTAAAAGTATTTTTGCATTCATTATATTCTCTTTAGCTGCGGGTGTTGTCTATATTCTGAATGATTACAACGACATCGAGGCAGACCGCAAGCATCCCGAAAAAAGAAGGCGCCCGCTTGCCAGTGGAGCTGTTTCAAAATCTACGGCCATCAGCATTTTGGTTGGATTAGTGATTATAAATATTTTGCTGACATTGTTTGCTCATTTTTACCTTCAGACTTCTATCTGGAAATTTGCGTGCATCATTGTATTTTATTTTCTGATGAATCTTGCTTATACTTTTAAATTAAAGCATGTTCCGATCATCGATATTTTTATCATTGCAATAGGTTTTGTTCTTCGTGTTCAGGCAGGAGGCTATATTACAGGAATTTTTATTTCTCAGTGGGCAATATTGTTAACCTTTGTCTTGGCATTGGTTTTAGCAATCGGTAAAAGAAGAGGTGAACTGATCAATGCACAGGTTTCCGGGAAAACAAGAAGAGCTTTAGACGGTTACAATGTACAGTTTGCCGATATTACATTGTCGATTTCGGTTACCTTGGCGATTGTTTGTTACTTAATGTTTACGCTTTCTCCGGAAGTTCAGTTGAAGTCACATTCAAGCATTTTCTATACGGTTATTTTTGTAGTTTTTGCATTTCTAAGGTATTTGCAGCAGACCCTGGTTTACAACCGTACCGAATCTCCCACCAAAATTTTGTACAGAGATCGTTATATTCAGATTACTTTGGTATTGTGGGTTGTATCATTTTTAATTCTGATTTACTTTAAGGAAAGTATTCACCAGTTTAATTTGCTGTAAATTATGAAACCGAATTTTATACAAAAAGTAACAAATTGGGGTAATTTTCCTATTGTGGAAAAAGAAATGAAGTCAGAAGACAGCTATAAGAAGATCAAAGAATTTGTACTGAATCATAATGAAGTTATTGCAAGAGGAAACGGAAGGTGCTACGGCGACTCGTCTTTAGGCGAAAGTATTTTTTCAACTAAAAAATTAAATAAATTCATCAGTTTCGACCGATTAAATGGAATTATTGAATGCGAATCGGGGGTTCTTTTGTCAGATGTTTTGGAAGTTTCTGTTCCGCAGGGATATTTCCTTTATGTCACTCCGGGAACTAAATTCATCTCCGTAGGTGGTGCTATTGCTTCCGACGTTCATGGGAAAAACCATCATGCAGAAGGATGCTTTTCCGAATATGTTATTGATTTTAAATTAATGATAGAGCACGGGGAGATTATTAATTGCTCTCGACAGGAGAATTCAGAGAAATTTTGGGCAACAATTGGCGGAATGGGTCTGACTGGAATTATTCTTTCAGCAAGATTTAAACTGAAAAATATAGAAACTGCATATATTCGCCAGGAAAGCACAAAAGCGGAAAATCTTGATGAAATATTCAGGCTTTTCGAAGAAAGTGAAAGCTGGACGTACACTGTTGCATGGATCGATTGCCTTCAAAAAGGTAAAAATATAGGAAGAAGCATTCTGATGAAGGGTGAGCACGCCTTTGCTCATGAACTTCCCAAGAAATTTTCAGAAAATCCTTTAAGGCTGAAAAAGAAATTCTCGCCAACAGTTCCGTTTTACTTTCCCAACTTTGTGTTGAATAGACTGACGGTAAAGATTTTCAACTGGCTGTATTATAAAAAGCAGACTCAAAAAGAGGTTAAAAATTTTGTAGATTATGATACATTCTTTTATCCACTGGATTTTGTAAATGACTGGAATAAAATTTACGGAAAAGCAGGATTTATTCAGTATCAGATGATGATTCCTAAAGCATCTGGCAAGGAAGGAATGAAAAGAATCCTTGAGACCATTGCCGATAATGGAAATGCTTCATTTTTAGCCGTTTTAAAATTATATGGCAAAGAAAATCCTCAGGCTTACAATTCTTTCCCTTTTGAAGGATATTCACTGGCTCTGGATTTTAAAGTAAATTCAAAACTAAAAAAACTCGTAGAAAAGCTGGATGCGATTGTAGAAGAATACAACGGGAAGATCTATTTAACGAAAGACAGCATGAGCAAATCTTCGTTGACAGATTACCTGAAGAATGTAGAAAGTTCAAAATTTGTCTCTTTGCAGCACAAAAGAATCTTAAATAACAAGTAAAATGATAGTTCTCGGAAGTACATCTGAAGTGGCACAGGCTTTTGTGGAAAAGGCATTGCAGGAAGGCGAAAAATATGAAAAAATCTATCTTTTCACATCACATAAAGAAGCAACAGAACGTTTTGCGAAACATATCGATGTGAAATTTCTGCAGCTTTCGGAGGTAATAGAGCTCGATTTAACTAAAACAATCAACTATTCTGAATTCGAAAATATTAATTCAAATCTGTTGTTTTGTGCGACCGGTTATTTGGGAGAAGGCACGGAAGAAGGTTTGTATGATAATAAAAATACAGAAAGAATTATCGATATTAATTATTCAAAATTAGTTCCTGTAATTAATTATTTTGCGCAGAAATTTGAAAGTAAAAGATCGGGAGCCATTATTGGACTTTCGTCTGTTGCTGGTGATCGCGGAAGGCAGAGCAATTTCATTTACGGAAGTGCAAAAGCTGCATTTACGGCATATTTGAGTGGACTCAGAAATTATCTTTTTGAAAAGAAAGTTCATGTTTTGACAGTCAAGCCCGGCTTTATGGCAACAAAAATGACAGAAGGTTTACCATTAAATCCAAAATTAACAGCAACTCCGAAACAGGCGGCAGAATGTATTTATAAAGCTTTCAAAAAACAAAAGAATGTCGCATACGTTTTGCCGATTTGGGGCATTATCATGTTGATCATCAGAAATATTCCTGAGTTTATATTTAAAAAACTGAAGCTTTAGAAAAAATAATCAAAATATCTTTACGACCTTTGCGTTAATATTAAAAAACGGAAAATAGAATGAAAAAATTGTATTGTTTTGATTTTGACGGAACTATTACTTATAAAGATACGATGTTTATGTATCTTAAATTTTACAATCCCTCAAAATTCCGTGTGCAGTTTTTGAAGCATATTCCGTTGTTCATCCTTTTAAAATTAAAGCTCGCCGAAACGGAAAAAGTAAAGAAAAGCTTCATAGGATCAATCCTGAAAGGGCAACCACAGATTAAAATAGAAGAAAAAGCACGGCAATTTTTTGAAGAAAATTATCCGAAGATTGTACGGGAGAATGCTTTAGATTTTATTTCTAATATGGATCGCGAAAATACAAAAAGTCTTATGGTAACTGCCTCTCTGGATATCTGGACCAAACCTTTTGCTGAAAAACTTCAAATGCAGCTCGTTTCTACAAGAGCGGAGTTTAGTAATGGTATTTTTACAGGAAATTTTATAGGTAAAAATTGCAACGGAAAAGAAAAACTGGTAAGAATTAAGCAGGAAATTTCTGATGACAAGTACGATAAAATCATAGCTTTCGGCGATACTTCAAGTGATAGACCAATGCTTAAATGGGCAAATGAAGGTCATTACCAATTTTTTCATTAATTTTGGAAGATTAATAAATGTAAAATGAACAGACTGCTAATTTTGTGCTTTGCAATCATCATGAGTTGTACAGTCACTACTGCACAAAAAACAGGAAATATGCAGAACACAAGTGAAATTCTTGCTTCGCAATCAAACGGTGGAGCGGAGCAAGCAGGTTTTAAAATTATAAACAATCAGAAAGAACTTGAAAAGGAAATCACTGATAAATTTGCTTCTGCCGGCATGCAACCTGTCATGGATATTCCTGTTTTTCCGAATGATAAAAAAGTTGTTTTATATAATTTGGGAAGATTCAGATCAGGTGAACATACGATCAGAGAAATAAAAAGCCTTTCCGTAAAAAATAATGTATTGTATGTGGAAGTTCCTGTGTATGAATCAGGAGGAATGGAAATTCAGGCGCTTTCGAATCCTTGGTTCATTTTCTCGGTTCCATCCAGTTATAAATTCACATCGGTACAATTAAATCCTACAAAATAAGAAATGAATAAAATATATTTAGATAATGCTGCAACCACGCCGCTTTCAGAAGAAGTAATCGACGCAATGGTTGAAACCATGAAAGTGAATTTCGGGAATCCTTCTTCTACGCACAGTTTCGGACAGGAAGCTAAAATTGCGATAGAGAATGTGAGAAGGCAAATTGCAGATTATCTACATGTAACTCCGGCAGAGATTATCTTTACTTCTTGTGGTACAGAGTCCAACAATATGATTATCAAATCATGTGTTGAACATCTTGGCGTAGAAAGGATCATCAGTTCGCCGATGGAACATAAATGCGTTTCTGAGAGCATTCTGGATATGAAAAACAGAAAAGGAGTTGAAGTTGTTTACATTCGGCCCAATGAGAAAGGGGATATTGATTTAGCAAAATTAGAAGAGCTGCTTAAGAATTCAGATAAAAAGACATTGGTAAGCTTAATGCATGCCAATAATGAAATCGGTAATATCGTTGATATCAAAAAAATAGCGCAAATCTGCAAAGAAAATAATGCGCTTTTCCATTCAGATACAGTTCAGACCATGGCGCACATGAATCTTGATTTGTCAGATATTCCTGTAGATTTTGCATCTTGCAGTGCCCATAAATTTCATGGTCCTAAAGGAATTGGTTTTGCATTTATCAGAAAAGCTACCGGATTAAAAGGGATTATTACAGGCGGACCTCAGGAAAGAAGTTTGAGAGCAGGAACTGAAAATGTTGCTGGTATTGCCGGTTTGGGCAAAGCTTTAGAACTTTCGTTAAACAATATGGAAGCTTATACTCAACACATACAAAATATCAAACAGTATGCAATTGAAAGAATAGCAGAAGAAATTCCAGGAGTGAAATTTAATGGAAGAAGTTCAGAAGCTGAAAACAGTTTGTATACAGTGGTAAGCCTTTTGCTTCCTTATAAAAATCCTTTGATCGGATTACAGCTTGATATGAAAGGAATAGCTGTTTCGCAGGGAAGTGCATGTTCATCAGGTGCTTCAAAACCTTCAATGGTCATGATGATGATTTTATCTGAAGATGAGATGGATCATTGCACTCCTTTGAGAGTATCTTTCAGCCATATGACTACCAAAAATGATATTGATTCATTAGTAAATGCCTTAAAAGAAATTTCTAAAGACTTCGTTATAGAAAATACAAATGTTGAGCATAGATAGGCTTTTCATTTTAAAGTGGTAATTTTGAATAAGAAAATAAAGAAGAGTATTAATAATAATTAAAAGATATAAAAAATGGCTTTAGAAATTACAGACAGCTCGTTTCAGGAAACGGTTTTAAAATCAGACAAACCGGTGTTGGTTGACTTTTGGGCAGTATGGTGCGGACCGTGCAGAACTTTAGGACCGATCATCGAAGAAGTTGCAACAGATTTTGAAGGTAAAGCTGTGGTAGGAAAAGTAGATGTAGACAACAACCAGGAGATTTCTATGCAATACGGAATCAGAAATATCCCTACAGTTCTTATTTTCAAGAATGGTGAGGTAGTTGATAAATTGGTTGGTGTAGCTCCGAAAGAGGTAATCGCTGAGAAATTAAGCGCACACTTATAAAAAATTATTTTGATAATGAATGCTTTCCAATTTGGGAAGCATTTTTTATTTCTAAAGGTTTGCGAAATTGCTAAAAAGTTGTATTTTTGCAATCACAATAACGGAAGATAATTCTGAAGTTGTAAAAAGATCCGGTAGTTCAGCCGGTTAGAATGCCGCCCTGTCACGGCGGAGGTCGCGGGTTCGAGTCCCGTCCGGATCGCAAAAAAGCAGTAAATCTTATTTTACTGCTTTTTTTATTCTCAATTTTCTTTAAATTTTTCTGAAAGTGCATTTATTTTTAATTGTTTAACAAGAAAAATGACTTCTCATTTAACATAATATTCTCTAATTGTTGATTTTTTACTTTACTATATTTTAAAAAAAAATCAATTAATTTGAATCTTATTTAATTGATTTGTAGTTTTTTATTTTTATGCTTCTGATTATATTCAGGAACATGATTTCCGAAATTATTCTAACATCCGAAAAGTTCACCATACTTTAAGATTCTTAATTTTTCATATTTGTACTGTTAACTAATTAATACAAATCATTATGTCAAAACACGATGTGAAAGGGAAAGTGATCCTTATTGCCGGAGGAGGTAAAAACCTTGGCGGATTATTAAGCAGAGATTTTGCTGCTAAAGGTGCAAAATTAGCGATTCATTACAACAGTGAGAGCTCAAGAGCAGAAAGCGAAAAAACTTTGGCTGATGTTCAGGCTCTTGGTGCAGAAGCATTTTTGTTTCAGGCTGACCTTACGAAAGTTGAAAACATTACTAAATTCTTCGATGAAACCATCAGCAAGTTCGGAACTATTGATATCGCCATCAATACGGTTGGGATGGTATTGAAAAAGCCTTTTACCGAAACTACAGAGAAAGAATACGATACAATGTCTGATATCAACTCGAAGGTAGCCTATTTCTTCCTGCAGGAAGCCGGGAAAAAAGTAGCTGACCACGGGAAAATTTGCACGATTGTAACGTCTCTTCTTGCGGCTTACACAGGGCTTTACTCGACTTATGCGGGAATGAAAGCGCCTGTTGAGCATTTCACAAGAGCGGCTTCTAAAGAATTCGGGGCGAGAGGTATCTCTGTAACAGCAGTTGCACCCGGACCAATGGATACCCCATTTTTCTATGGCCAGGAAGCTGACGATGCTGTAGCTTATCACAAGTCTGCTTCTGCATTAGGTGGTCTTACCGACATCAAAGATATTGCTCCATTGGTAGAGTTTTTAGTAACTGACGGATGGTGGATCACTGGTCAGACTATTTTCGCTAACGGCGGATACACGACGAGGTAATAGAGTATTCATAAGCTCTTTCAAAGTTGGGAATTGGAAAAGCTTCAATTCCCAATTTTTATTTTATGGAGATCAGCGAAGCTAAATTATTGCTACCAGAATTAACCTCAACCCAGCCTGAAATATGGGCAGACTTAGGTTGTGGAAGCGGAACTTTTACTTATGCTTTAGCCGAAAAATTATCAAGGGAAAGTAAAATATTTGCCGTTGACAGAATCCGACAAAAATTTTCAGGACGATATGACCAGGCAAAGATTGATTTCATACAAGCTGATTTTGAAAATGATGATTTGAATATTTCTTCTCTGGATGGGGTTCTTTTAGCCAATGCCCTGCATTTTGTAAAAGATAAAGCAAGATTAATTCAAAAGCTGGAAGGATATTTTGAGCAAGGAAATGGAAAATGGATTATTGTAGAATATGATCATTCGCTTCCGAACCAGTGGGAGCCCTATCCAATTCCTTTTGTTCAGTTGAAGTTGTTATTCAGTCAATTTGGTTATTCAAAAATTGAAAAAATAGGCGAAAGAAAGTCTGTTTTTGGCGGAACAATGTATTCGGCTTTCATTACTAAAACTTAAAAAAATTAATTACGATGATACTTAAAATTATAAATGGAATTCTGATTCTGGTTGCCGTTTTTATGGGCTTCAAACAAGGATATGCTATGTTTTCCGGAAAGCCTGAAATGATGGAGATGTTCGGAAAATGGGGTTTTGGAAAAACCGGACTGATGATTAACGGAGCTGTTACTATTCTTGCAGCAGTATTAATACTTTTTCCAAAAACTTTTGTCTGGGGAAATTTTCTGATGGCAGCGGGAATTTTGCTGATTATCTGTTTTCATTTATTAGATAAAGACTTCAAAGGTGTAATGGTTGAGCTTCCATTTCTGCTGCTTAATCTGTTGATTATATATCTTCAGCATCCTTTAAAGAGTGCTTAATTAATGATTCTAAAAACACAAATGATGAGAAAAATATTATTTGCAAACTTTTCAGCATTGGTGCTGTGTTCTGTAACGGCCTGCGCACAGACTAAAACAGAAAAAATACAAAAGATATCTGAAACTAAACATTTAACCCTTAAAAAAACACAACAAACTATGGAATTATCAAAAATCACCAACCCAACAGTTAATGCTGCAATGACAGCTTGGCAAAACGGCGACAGCAAAACTTTCTTATCTTATTTTACAGCCAATCCTACGATGACGGATGATGGCAGCCCGAGAAGTTTTCAGGGATTTGTAAAGGAAGCCTGTGGCGAAGAGAAGTTTCTGACGATAGACTCTGTAGAAAATGACGGAAAAGATATTACCGGAAATTTCAAGGCTGGAAAATGGGGAACTTTCAAGGTTTTCTTCAAATTTCATCAGAATTCTGATGGCAAATTCGACCGTTTGGACATTGGTCAGGCAAAACCTTAAAAATATAAAGCTAGCAAAGCAAAAAATTATTATCATTGTGTAAGAATAAACACATTAAATGCATCACTCTTTACTTCTTATTTTAGGACTGTTGTTTTCAGTTTTCTTGCTGGTTATGCTGGCTCAGCGTATCAGAATTGCTTATCCTATTTTTCTTGTTATTGCAGGTTTGGGAATCAGTTTTCTACCGGGTGTTCCACATATCAGCTTAAATCCTGATTTAATTTTTTTGATTTTCTTACCACCTTTGTTATATGAAGCAGCATGGTACACTTCATGGACTGATTTCTGGAAATGGAAAAGACCCATTGCTTTATTAGCATTTGGTCTGGTGTTTTTCACATCAACGATTGTGGCGTATTTTACTTCATCATTTATCCCCGGATTTACGCTTGCTTTAGGGTTTTTGTTAGGTGGAATCGTTTCTCCACCCGATGCAGTTGCAGCAGCTACCGTTTTGAAAGGAATGGGAGTTCCAAAAAGATTAATGACCATTTTGGAAGGGGAGAGTCTGGTAAATGATGCATCTTCACTGATTGTATTTAAATTTGCTTTACTTGCGGTAATTACCGGAACTTTTTCTATGCAGGAAGCAACAGGACAGTTTTTCTGGGTTGCAGGTATGGGAATTGTTGTGGGACTTATTGGAGCACATATTATGTATGTTATTCATAGGTTTTTACCAACTACTCCGGCAATTGACGCAGCGCTAACGGTAATGACTCCTTATATTTTATTTCTTGCGGCAGAGCAGTTTCATTTTTCAGGTGTAATGGCAGTCGTTACAGGGGGATTGTTTATTTCATGGCGTTCTCATGAAATTTTTCAGACCGGAAGTACAAGATTGAATATGCTTGGAGTCTGGACAACCTTAATTTTTGTAATGAATGCTCTTGTTTTTGTATTAATCGGATTGGAGCTTCCTGAAATTGTAGCGGCTTTAGGTAATTACTCCGTTTGGCAAGGTGTGAAATATGGAGCAATTGTTAGTTTAATTGTTATTTTGTTAAGATTTCTGTGGGTTTTTCCATCGGCACATATTCCGAGATGGTTTAGTGCGAAAGCCAGACAAGATCCATCTCCGGGTTGGAAAGGTCCGGTCGTTATAAGTTGGGCAGGAATGAGAGGAGTGGTTTCCTTAGCAACAGCACTTTCTATTCCGTTGTATCTTGATGATAAAGGAACACTTTTTCCTGAACGAAATCTGATCATCTTCATCACTTTTGTCGTGATATTTATCACTTTGGTTTTTCAAGGATTGACGTTGCCTTTTATTATTAAATTAATCAGGTTAAAAGAGATCGATAATGTTGTTCCTGAAGAAGAGCAACAGACAGGAATTCAGTTGATTTTAGACAATACAGCACTGAAGTTAGTGAATGAAAAATATTCTTCAGAAATTGAAGAGAATGAACTGATTACTTTTTATAAATCCAATTTAGAATCTGATATTATTTTGGCTAATAAACGTCTCGAATCTTTGGAATGTGATGAAACCGAACATCAGGAAATTGAAAGATACCATCATGTTTTACTGGATATTTATTCAATTCAGAGAAAAGAATTGTTCAGAATGAGAAAAGAAAAGCTGTTTTCAGACGAAGAAATTCGCAAGGCTGAACTTCAGTTGGATTTAAATGAATTAAAAATTACCGGAGCCGGACATTAATTTAGCGACAATATGAATACAAACTCCCATTATAAACTAAAACACTTTATCCCGTGGACGCGTACCAAGATCTATAAAATGTTGATTTTAAGTATTGTTCCTACCCTTATTTTTTATTTTCTGGAATGGAGCTGGCTTGCCATTCCGTGGGTTCCCGTTGCATTGCTCGGTACAGCAACCGCTTTCATTTCCGGTTTTAAAAATACGCAGACCTACAACCGGACCTGGGAAGCGAGACAGATCTATGGCGCCATTATCAACAGCAGCCGTGCTTTGGGAATTATGGTTAAAGATTTTGTTCGAAGCGATGATAAAGCAAGAGAATCTGCACTTCATAAGGAAATAATTTACCGTCACTTTGCATGGTTAACTGCGATGAGATTTCAGCTGAGAGAAACCAAAAGCTGGGAAAATGTGAAAACCAGAAGTTATTACAAAGAATATCTGCAGTATTATAAAGTTCCGGAGTGGGAGACACAACTTCCCGATGAACTGAAGCCTTTTCTTTCTGAATCGGAATTACAATATATTCTATCAACTAAAAACAGAGCCACACAGATTTTGGCAACACAGTCTGAACATCTTAGAAAGCTAAACGAAGAAGGTGTGATTTCAGATTACAATTATGTGGCTTTGGAAAACCAGTTGAAAGATTTGTACGATCAGCAGGGGAAATGTGAGAGGATCAAGAATTTTCCATATCCAAGGCAGTTTACAAGCATTAATTTATATTTTACCAATATGCTGTGCTTTCTGCTTCCTTTTGGCTTTTTAGGGGAGTTCTCAAAAATAACAGAAAAGTTTGGAGAACATATTATCTGGCTAACCATTCCTTTTAGTGTTCTGGTCGGCTGGGTCTTCCTTGTTCTGGAACAGATTGGTGAAAGCACAGAGAATCCTTTTGAAGGAAACCCAAATGATATTCCGATTACGCAGATCAGCAGAAATATTGAAATTGATCTTCGGGAAATGATAGGCGAAACAGATCTTCCACCTGCACTGCAGCCTGTGAACAATATTTTGATGTAACAAAGCTCCAGATTAGAGACTTGTAAATCAATATTAAATAAATTATAAAAAATAATAGAATTGATAATCTGTAATTTATATTTAATTTGAATAAAATTCACTCTTAAAATTTGCAGATAATGAAAAAAGCTATATATTTGCAACCACAATAAACAAGGGTAATACTTTAGAATATTGTAAAAAGATCCGGTAGTTCAGCTGGTTAGAATGCCGCCCTGTCACGGCGGAGGTCGCGGGTTCGAGTCCCGTCCGGATCGCAAAAAGTTTATCAATTACTTTTCAAAAAATTGATCCGGTAGTTCAGCTGGTTAGAATGCCGCCCTGTCACGGCGGAGGTCGCGGGTTCGAGTCCCGTCCGGATCGCAACTATTAATCAAAGTAGTATAAAAACCTTAAAACATATGTTTTAAGGTTTTTTCGTTTTATAGATAATGATAATGGTTTAGTGAACTTGATCCAAAACTTTGAGGCTAAGCAAAAAAGTTTAATCAACCTGAATAGAAAGAAAGTTCTGTCTTTTACTGTTTAGCTTAAATTAAGTCAAGCTATTGATTGGATTAAGGTAACAGTACATTTGAATGTTCTCATTATTTTACTATTTATACACAAATTAGGTTGTATAATAAGTGAAATTAGTTTTCTGATAGACATTCAAACATACCGTCTCCCATGAAAAAAATAAAATGAAAAAACTTAGTTACTCCAAATTGGAAACGTAATACTAATAATACTTTTTCTTCAACCACAAACTAGCCTTTACCAATAAGATAAGCACAGGAACTTCCGCTAATGGTCCTATAACCCCTACGAAAGCCTGCGGAGAATCGATTCCGAAAACTGCGATAGAAACAGCAATTGCCAGTTCAAAATTGTTGCCTGTAGCCGTAAATGCGATGGAAGCATTTTTATCATAAGGGATATTTAGAGATTTATTGATAAAGAAGCTAACAAAAAACATCAGTACAAAATAGATGATCAACGGAACGGCAACTTTTATCACATCCATTGGCAGCTCCAATATTTTGTCTCCTTTCAGACTAAACATTATTACGATAGTAAGTAGTAAAGCATACAATGTGATTGGTGAAATTCTTGGAACAAATTTTCTGTTATACCATTCTATACCTTTTGATTTGATAAGATAGTAACGACTTAGAAAGCCTGCCAAAAATGGAATCCCTAAATAAATCAGTACGCTTTTGGTAACATCTTTCATTGATACGGTTACATTGAAGTTAGCTAATCCTAATTTACCTGGCAATATATTGATGAACAGCCAAACTAAAAAGCTGTAAGAAACCACCTGAAAGATACTATTCAATGCAACCAGCATAGCGGTATATTCTCTGTTGGCTTTTGCCAGATCACTCCAGACAATCACCATTGCAATACATCTCGCCAAACCTATGAGTATCAATCCTGTCATATAATCGGGTTCATTTCGTAAAAACAAAACGGCTAATCCGAACATTAGCACAGTCCCAACAAACCAATTGAGAAATAATGAAAGACCTATTACTTTTTTATCTTTGAATGCTTGAGGTAATAGTGAATAATCAACTTTTGCCAAAGGAGGGTACATCATCAAAATAAGACCAATTGCCAATGGAATATTTGTCGTTCCTACGGACATTGCATTTGTGATTTGTGAAATTGAAGGAAAGAAATATCCTAAGCCTATACCTGCTGCCATTGCAAGGAATATCCATAAGGTAAGGTAGCGGTCAAGAAATTTTAGTTTTGGTTGCATAAAAACTATTTTTTAATCTTAGAGAAAACGTAGAACATTTCAGAAGCGATCTGCAAACTTCTTTCTGCATATACCAGTGACTGCTGTGGTGTGTTATCGGAGATTTTAGGATCTTCGAATGTGATAGGGATTCTTTTCTCTGCTCCTGCTATGAAAGGACAACCACCATCTGCTTGTGAACAGGTCATAATTGCGGCAAAACCGGATGTAGGATTGAACGCACTATCATATCTTTTTGAAAATCCAATTACAGGTAACGAATCATCATTGTACTTGATAGCATATACAGGATTATTTTCATCCGCAATTTTGAAAATATTAAAACCTTGATTTACGAGTGTCTCAGCCACTTTTGGAAATAATGCCGTTTCTTCCGTACCTCCCGAATAACAATGTACATTTGGAATATTGAAGTAAGCAGCTCCTGCTTGCGCCCAGATTTGTGAGAGGTGGCTTCTGCGTGAATTATGAGTACAAATTAAAACGAGATTAATATCTTTTCCTTCATCCGTTTTTTGCTGTACAAAATCAATTAATGACTGCAATGTGATTTTTCTCTCCTCACTAATGCTTTGATGTTGCAATTGCTGTATAGTATTGGTTAATTCTGGATACATAGTCTTTATTTAAGCTTTATTCTTATTAATCTATTCCGATATTTTTGCTTCTACGTTCCATAAGGACATTATCTTTCCAAATCCCATTTTTCTTACCGATCTTTTCTCGGTAACCTACTAATCGGAATCCGCATTTCTCGTGCAGCTTGATACTGCTTTCATTTTCGGCGAATATACCGGACTGTAATGTCCATATCCCGTTTTCTTCGCTTTGTTGGATTAATTCTGCTAAAAGAGTTTTCCCGATTCCTTTACCTCGTGAATCCGTTGCAACATAAACGCTTACTTCAGCTACACCCGAATAGACACATCGGCTTGAAACCGGTGTTAAAGCGATCCATCCCAACATTTTATTGTTATCAAAAATGCTGATTCTACAAAAATCAAGATGTGCTTTATCCCATTCTTCCCATTGTGGAGAATCGTTCTGAAAAGTAGCTATATTGGTTGCCAATCCCTGTTTGTAGATTTCTATAACTTCCGAAAAATTGTCTTTAGTAATAGGTTTGATTTCCATTATGCATTCTTTTTTTAGCAACAACCCGAATTAGGAGTACAGCACGAAGTATTCAAATCAGAAAGTTTGACATTTTGTTTTCCTTCAGGAATTCCGCAAGCCTCATTAGCCAGACAAGCAGTTTGTTTATTTTTTAGAACAAAATTATTTCCGTTAAAATCCAAGTCATATTTACCAATGGTCGAGTTTTGATATTCAACTTCTATCTCTGAATCTTCGATTTCCAGTTTGTCTTCGCATAGTGATATGATATCAAGAAGTTTGGTAGGCCTCAATCTATGTTCAAAGTCGTTCGCATTCCACAATTGAAAATTGACAACCTTTTCTCTTCTTGTATTACCACCACAGTCTATGAAATTTTTTGTAATAACTCCTATTTCTGTAACGTGAAAATGCTCAGGAACAAATTTTCCATTCTCTAACTGAAATTCTACATTGTTCAATGTTGGTAAGATTTCTTTGATTTTTGATAGCTTCATAATAATTAATATTTAGATTGTTTTAATTTTATATTGCAATATGACGATGATAAGGTTCACGCAAAAAGTTGTTAGCAACATTGCCCAACTTTTACATCCTGCTCAAAAAACTGATTAAGCAATCCCTGGACCTCTTTCCATTTTTTATCTTCAATACAATAGCAAACAGATTTTCCTTCAATAGTCCCTTGAATAATCCCGATACTTTTCAATTCTTTCAAATGTTGCGAGATGGTTGCTTGCGCTAATCCTAACTCGTCTACCAAATCATTACAGATACAAGCTTTCTGATTAATGATGTGTTGCAGGATTGCAATTCTGCCAGGATGTGCCAAAACTTTGAAAAGAGAAGCCAGGTTATTTTGCTCGTCCGTGAATATTTCTGTTTTAGTAAGTCCCATAATTAATATTTTAATATTGCAATATTACGATATTGTTTTGAATTTGAAAATTTTAATATTGCAAAAAAAGAATTCCTGGTTTCTCATAGAGAAAAATGGCTTAATATAGCACTACCTGTCACTGTTTCACTTTTATAATCCTTATCTGTCGAATTTAATTTTGTAGGAGCTACCAATCTTGTTTTTTACGCCCTTTTCACATTTCTTATATTTATATCATTACCCACCATATCACATGTGATGATAGAATCTTAAGTTATGGTAATGCTTCAAATGTGCAGTTCTATAACATTAATTTTATGTAACCCCAGATCTAACAACTTAATTCCCCATTTCGATTCGACAGAATTTTTTTCTGTTTTACTTTGTCCTGAACTTTCGATATTAACAAAAATCTCAAAATTATCTTTGTTATTTATAATCAATGGTTAAGTCGTTTAAAATTAGTTTATTTATTGCCTTGTGTTCAATAATTATTAAAATTCATTTTTCGAAAAGGTTTAAAGTAAAGTTGGTTTGTAAGACAAGTATATGTCAACAACTTCTTCTATTGTTAGGTTATAAGTAGACATGTCAAACGTTCCTGCATTGTATTGTTCTGGATAATAAAACAAATTCGCCCCACTCGGATGAGGAACATTTTTATTAAATAATTCAATCAGTTTGTCAATTTCCTGCTCACTTCCTTCACAGTTCACAATCTACTCACCAAGTTTTTTCAATTCTTCTCTTGTCATATGATTATTGTTTTAAAATTGCCATAACGTTTCGATGCTTTGTGTTCGGAAGGGATTTAAAAGCCGGAACATTGTACTAAAATACAAATTTCAAAAGAAGTATAAAACTTGAATTTAGCGCTAAATTCGCCATTTTGCTAAACTGCTGTTGTGCGTTAGCCCTTATTTTCTGTGTGTCTATTGTTGTCATATTAGTGTCAATAAATAACCGATTAATGAACCACCCAAAACTACAAAAGCACTATTTAATTTCTTGTATCCAAATGCGATTGCAATACTTAAAACTGTAATCAAAATTGTTCGCCAATCGGTAAGAGTATCTTTACTCATATCAAAACAAACTGCTACAATTATAGCGACTGACGCAACGTTTACAGCGTCCAAAAATGCTGAAAACGATTTTGATTTCCGCATTTTCTTTACAATCGGGTTGAGCAAAGCGACAAACACAAATGAGGGTAAAAATATGGCAATTGTAGAAACGATAGCACCGGTCAAACCGTTAATTTGATAACCAATAAATGTAACCGAAGAAAAAACGGGTCCGGGTGTGAATTGCCCAACCGCAATGGCATCAATTAATTGTTGTTTTGTTAAAAGTCCTGTCGAAACTAATTCCGTGTCGAGAAAAGCAAACAAAACATAACCGCTTCCGTAAAGTATTGAACCGATTTTTAGGAAAATCCAAAACAAGTTGGTATTAGTCGCAGAAAGTATAGTCGTGTTCGTAATTTGCAGTAATGTTAAAGGCAGAAAACTGTTGAGATTACTATTTTTTCTGTTTCTTAAATGTGCTAAAAATAGTGCAATGAAACCTGCTCCAAACATCAAATAAATTTCGTTGATGTTGAATAATGAACCAAGCAAAACCAATAATCCAATAACAGTGAGTTCAGTCGATTTTAATGATTTTTTTGCTAATGGAAAAATTGCTCCCAAAATAATGGCGATTATGGCTGGCTTTATGCCGTAGATAAATGGTTGTACTTCTGGAAGCTGTCCGTATTGTTTGTAGAGATAAGCAAATATTCCTGTAATAAAAACGGCTGGTAAAATGAAACAAAGACCTGCTATAATCAAACCCTTCCAACCGCCTTTTTCGTGTCCGATATGAATGGCTATTTCGGTGCTGTTGGGTCCAGGAATTAAATTGGTTGCACCAATCAAGTCCAAAAAATGCTGTTCCGTGAGCCAGTTCCTTTTGGTAACCACTTCGTCTCGCATCATAGCAATATGTGCAGCAGGCCCACCAAAACCAATAATCCCAAGTTTCAGGAAAAGTTTGGCTATTTCTTTTAAGCTCGCTTTATTCTCCATCTTTCGTCAAAATTTTGTCAGCCGACCAAAAGCCACCACCTTTAATTAACAAAAACAAACTTCCCAAAAGCATTGCCAAATCGGTTCTGCTTCCGTGCATCATTTCCCAAACCCCTTTTTCGGCTAAAAGTTCTGCTTTGGTTGTTGCAATGGCGACCAGCATTATGATAATCAATGGAATGCTTGCCAATCTTGTAAAAAGTCCGAAAAGAATAAGTAGTCCACAAACAATTTCAAAACAGCCAACGAAACTTCCTAAAAACTCAGGCGAAGGCAAGTCAATTTTTTCAAATCGTCCTGCTCCAAGTGTGTCGGCAAATAAAAATTTCTGAAATCCTTCTGAAAGAAAAACTGCACCAACCATCAATCTTATTAAGATTGTCGTTTTTGAATTGTCAGTATTTATTATTCGGTTTTTCATTTTTTGTTTGTAAGTTCATTGTCTGCACAAGGATGGTTATAGGGTGACACACAACGTTTCAGGGCTTTGCGATGATGGGGGCAATCGAAGAAAAAAAATTCAATTTTGTGCAACAGTTCAATCGAAGAACTGCCGTTGAACTTTGCACTTCAGCCCGCCTGATGCAACCCCCTTGTTTGCAGCTATTATATTGGTCGTATCATAAATTCTGGTATTGTCCATTTTGGTTTTGGTTCTTTCATTTTTATTTCGGAGTCCAATTTTGGATTATAAGCTACAATCTCAGGATATTCACAATTTTGTATTTTCTTTATGATTTGATTTAGAATTGTGTCTGCCGAATACCATAATGGCGTGTGTGTTTTCAGTCTCCAAAATAACATTAGTGCAATTCCTTTGTCGCACAACGGATGTTTTAAAATTAATTCAGCTTTGTCGTTAAAATTATTTTTTACAAATGAAGCAATGTTGTACAGTTCCATTGTTGTATCGCAACGTTTGATTTTATTTTCTAAAATTTCGCCAAACCAACTATCAACATCACTTTTTTCTAAATAAATGTATGTTTCTTCTCCGTTTGTTGCTTCTTTCATTATGTCAGGAACTTGCGGTTCTGCTTCCATATGAATTGTCGGATCAAAATGAATATCAGTTTTTTTATAAAAACCGTTTTCAAAATTGTTTAGAATTGTTTTTATTAATTGAAATATGTCATTTTTGTCTCCAACATATTCTCCTTTAATGGTTTCTGTTAGTTTATAAGATTGATAATCTTTTGGTTGTGATAGCCAAAAAAGTTGCAATGCGGTCGCCTCACTACAAATATTGCTTTCGGAAATCCATTGCAGAATTTTTATTCCATTGTCCCAATTGTGTTTTTCTGCTAAGTATTGAAGTTCATATGGCGAAGTTAAAAGTTCAAATTTGGATTTGTTCAGTTTGTTTTCGTCAATTCCTTCATAGAAATTGTCGTCAATAAATTGTTTTCTTTCTTGCGTTATTTCTTTCATTGTTTGGTTTCGGGATAATGGCCGCTACTTTTCGGGGCTTTGCGATGGTGGGGCAATCGAAGAACTGCCGTTGAATTTAGCACTTCAGTCTCCCTTAAAGTCAAGCCTTTGTTATCTTTAGTTTTTATTTGAATACCAATTTACCATAAAATATTGGCGGTATTAATGTCATCCATATTGCGATTGATGGGTTTATGTTTTGTAATTCACTTAATCGTTTATTGATTTTGAAAAACCAAAAAAGTCGTACAAAAGGAATGAATAAAAAGAAAATCCAAGAAACAGGCAGTTTGCAGATTTTCAGTATCATCATATTATTCACAATAGGGATGAAGCTTAAATACGGATTTCTGCTATTTTCTTTGAATACCATAAATAAACAGAATTTGAAAAACAGAAAGAAATAAAAAATATATGGTGAAAAGAAGAGTCCCATAAAATATGAAAATTCTTTGTCAGAAAATATTTGTTTAATGCAAAAAATAGGAAACTCAATGTAAGGGAAAAAGTCAAATCGGGTTGGATAGGGGCAATTGTTGGTTTGTGTTTCGTTTAGTAACCCTGCCAAACCTTGGAAGTCACTATCACTAATTTGTTGTGGGCAAAAATGAATAAAAATGTTTCCTAAAATTATTTGTATTATTTGTATGAATATTGGAAATAGCAAAACTGTCAAAAGAATAAATCCAAATTTTATTTTCTGTTTATACAATTCTTTAAGTAATAAGATAAAAAATATGGCCCGAACTATTGTAAAAACATATGAAAATTCAAGGTATTGAATTTGAGCGGGAATGACAAGTTTTAATATGTCTATAAGTAATTCAAATATTAAAAGGATAGTTAAGAATTTAATTATTGTGTTTTTTAATTTCATCATAGGTTTAATTTTGAACTTTATGTATTTGTCAGTTAATATTTGATATTCGGTTTTTGTAAAATTGCAGCTAATGTTTCGGGGCTTGCCGAAGGCGGGGATTTTTAGCACAAAAGTTCAATAGAAATCGAAGATTCGGCGTAGCCAATTACTACCGTTGAACCTTGCACAAAAGTGCAATCGAAAAACTTCAGCCCCGCTTTTGGCAAGCCCTTGTTAGCTATTTAAAAATTCTTCTGTTTTTATAAATGTCCTTATTAATTTCGATTTTATATTCTCGGTTAAGTTTTGCTGTTAGTTTTGGTTTTTCAACTTGTTTATGTAGGCAAAATTCAAAAGTTGGTTCCATATCATCCATAATTTCTCCCCAGTGATAGGAAGATTTTTCAAAATTTTGTTGAGTAAGTCCAGCAAGAATTTCTACAGAATACCAACCATTATCCAAATCAATTATTGCGTAATTTTTGTCTCGATAAAGTATTATAATGTTTTCTACCGCTTCTTCTGTAAAGTTTTCTAAATAGTCAATTGCGAAAACACAAAAAATTCCACTTACAATCTTTAAAGGATAACTCCCTTCTTTAAATTGAAAATCATTTTCCTCATTTGTCAATACGCGATTTTTCTCGCTAAAATTCACGTAAATAGTATGCGGTACAATTGCACATTTTTCAAGAGGTATCATTATTCCTTCAGTCACAACATTATCCCCGCTATCGTTTGTTGTAAATTCCGTTAGCAAATCGTCATCAAGGTTATTTCTTTTTTTAAAATCCAACAAAGCGTATGGGTCTGCACCTATGAAATAATCCATTCCGTTTGTAAGGCATCGATTAAATTGAAATATTTTATTCATTTATTTTCTAGTATTTCTCATTTAGAATATCAGCTAACGTTTCGGGGCTTTGCGATATTGAGCAATCGAAGCACAAAAGTTTGTATTATTACTAATGTTTAATTGAAAAACTGCTGTTGAATTTTGCAATTCAGTCCACTTTAAGCAAAACCTTTGTTGACGGTAGTGCTATTTTTCTATTCGTTTTTTTACAATTTCTAAAAGTTCTTCTTTTGTCATAAATGTGTTTAAGAAATCTTCAAGACTTCCTTCGTTCGTTACCTCTCTAAAATAGACTTCGTGGTCAGTTCCAAATAAAGTTGGATTCTCTAAATTTGGGTCAGACAAGCAGATATAATAATTGTCAGGAAATCCATAACTATAGAATATTTCAATAAAGTCGGGCGTTTCGTCGTTTGTAAACTTTATTATTTTGGTCAAATCTGTGTCTTCGCCAGTAAAGTCAGAATTCCACTCTTCATAATCACCTGTTCCTTCTTTGAAAGGTGTAAAAAGTTTTGGCTGCCAAAATACTTGTCCATAACCTTCTTTTGTTAAGCGAAAATATTTATCAATTATCTTGTCATAAAGAGCCTGCTTGTCGGTTTTGAAAAATTCTTCGTTTTCATTGATAAATTCTCCAATTACATATATTGGTTCGGCATCTTCGGCTGTTTGCCAAGGTGTGTCTTCTTGTTTTTGATAAAGTACAGTGTCAAAAGTTATAGAAAGTATATCTTCTGCTAATGAGGTTCCTTTAACGGTTTCAATATTTCCTCCAAGCTGTTTTATTTTTTCTAAAATTTCTATTTTCATTTCGTGTTTTTGTTTTTCAGATTGCAGTCGGTCAAGCATTGCCGCTAACGTCCCACGGTTTGGCGATAGCGGAGCTACCGAAGCGGAAATGTTTCAACTAAAATACAAAATAAAATAGAAAAACAAAGCTTCAATTTGTTGGATTCAGCCTCGCTATTGCCAAGCCGATGTTGTCTGCAGTATTTTTTATCCAGCCGAATCGGAAATTTCGTGCGTTCATTTCGATTTGTTGAAGCAGAAATTCAGCGATTTATTATTCAATTAAATTTCGTTTTTCGTCAGTTTATTTTTTCAAATTTATTTTTCAGCTACGTTTTTAACCGTAAATTCCGTGCTAATTTTCATTTTTTGCCATCTTCTTTTTTTTCATTAAATTCAAATTGTCAGTTCTTAAGAATTTTCAATTTAGACCTCTCGATTTTCGATTTTCAAATTTTAGAATATTCTTTTTTGGAAATTCAATTAAATACAATTTCGAAAGATTTGATAGAGTAGAGTTGTATAAAAATATTGCAGACAACGGTTCGGAGCTTTGCGTACGGGTGGGCTTTAAAAGCCGGAACATTGCACTAAAATACAAATCTCAAAAGAAGTACAAAACTTGAATTTTGAACTTCAGCCGCCTTGGTACAAAACCTTTGTTAGTGGTTCGTTGTTTTATCCAACCAAATTTGCATCTTTATATTTTCCGTTTTTATCTACACTTATATTAATTGAATGCCCCCCCAAAAAAAATGTCGTCATCATTGCAGTAAATTGAGGACGAACAATCGTCATAAAACACTATGCTACTAATAGAAATTCGTTTTCTGAAATTTTCTATAGTTATTGTTGGTTCGTCTTCGCCTGTTTCTTTGTCTTCGCCAAGCCAAACATCATTTTTCAGGTTTATCATTTTGCTTTCCATTTTTGGAAGCATTTCTTCGTAAAACTTTGCATTTATTTGCTTGTCAACAAAAGAAATTAATTTCTCTAATTCATTTGGCTCGGCATTGTAAACAATTACTTCAATGACTTTATTTTCTACTTTAAATTTTCCTTCATACCATTCCAGTTTGTCACTGTATATTAATTTTCCAAGTGAAGGAATTTCTATTGTTTTACTTTTTACTTCTAATTTCTTCGATTTTTCGTATTGCTCATTGTTTAAATTATTGAAAGCTTTTTCGATTTCTTCTTCTGCAATAGATAGTTTAAAAAATTTTAGCTTTCTAAACAGTTCGGTAATATTGGTTTTAACGTTTTTTCTATCCGTTATTATTTGAATCTCTTTTCCGTTAATTTTGAAATCTTTGTATTCTAAATTGTTTGGTAGATAAACATTGCTTTCGGAAGATATTTCTTCACTACATCTCGCAATTGTAATTCCGTATTGATAGTTTTCGTCTTCGGGATGACAATTTAAAACTCGTCTTTCCTCATTCCAATGTTAAACTTTAAATTGTCTGAATATTAGTAAAACAGAAAAATCATCATTTACAAATGTCAGATTTGAAAAGAGTTTAAGAAAATTATTAAGTTCGATTTTGTTTCCAAGTCTTGCATTTTTGAGCAAGTTCATAGGTTTATAATTCCAAGTTTCTTTCATTTTGTGTTATTATCTGATTTTTGAATTCTCTGGTCGTTCGATACAATGACCGCTAACGTTTCTGGGCTTTGCGTTCGGGCGAGGATTTTCAGCACAAAAATTCAATAGAAATACTACTGTTGAACCTTGCACAAAAATTCAATCGAAGAACTTCAGCCTCGCTTTTGGCAAACCTTGTTGGCGGGTTATTATAAGTTATCAATTAGTTCATCGATTTTGTCTGCAACTTTTTCAGTCTTTCCAGTTTCGTGATACCAAGTAAAAATTTCATCACTTAGTTTTTCGTTATTTTCTATTGTCGGCAATAATATTAAATGGTCACCACTTCCATTTGAAGCAATTGCAATTCCGTTTGAAGGAAAATTACCCCATTTTTTTGCTTGTTTAGTTTCTAAACCGATATGGTTACAAGTCCTGCTAATTCTTTTCTTATCTGATTTGTCAAAAAATGGATATAGATTCCAATCGTCGTCCTCTGTCACCAATTCTCCGCCGTTTTCTTTCATCATTTTAGACTTGAAATTATCTGGAAAATGAACCCCAAGTTCGTTTTCAGTTTCAGTAATATATTTTTCATCTATTGGGAATGGCATTTTTCTATTTTTAAGGGTTATTCAATAAAGTTACGGGAATTTTTCTTTTAAAAGTCTGAATACTTTCTTCAAGCAGGTCTAAGGAAATATCTTGTTGAAAAAAGTTACAGTTTTAGTTCGTTTTGTTTCGTTGCGAATATTTCCGTAGTTAGTTTGTCGTTACGGTAAATTTCAACACTAATACTATCTCGGTTACCACTAAGATCGCTTGCAATAATTACTTTGTCTTTTCGGTAATTCCATTTATTAATTCCTTTGGTTCTGGTTCATCGTATATAATTACCGCTAATGTTGATGGATTGCCGGAGACGGAATTTTCAGCACAAAGTTCAATAGAAATCGAAGATTATAATTAGCCAATTACTACTGTTGAACTTTGTACAAATGCTCAATCAAAGAACTTCAGTTCTCATTTTTGGTAAGCCGTAGTTGTGCGCTTATTATTTTTTTAGTTTTATGTTTTTCCAAGTGTTTTTTGCCCAATCAAAGTCAGTTTTTTCGTCAAAATATATGGCAATCTGTAAAACTTGTCTGTCAATTATTGAAAATCCGTAGATTACGGAATATATTTTCTTATTGTCATTCTCTTCAATTAAATATCCAATCCTTGAAATATCATTGTCAGAAAATTCAAATCTGTCTAATGTTTTTGATTTTGTTTGGTCTCTCTCTTCAATATCTCGATTATAATCAGCATATAATTCTTGCTTATTCTTCTCCGAATTCCAAACAATAAGTCTTAGAGATTTGTCGCCGGTTGTATAATATAAAGTTCCATCTTGTTCAACGGAACGCTCAAAAAGATTATTGATTTCAATTGTCCAATCTTCAGTTATTCTATGAGTTGTCATAAAGTCATCTTCCAAGTCAAAATCTGTTACTTTATACCAATCGTCATTTTCCGTTTTTTCGTAAACGGAGCCAATTCCTTTTAATAGTAAATCTTCAATTGAAGGGTCAATTTTCAAAATTGTTGAAGAATTATAAATTCCAATATTATCGGGATTATCGTTATATTCTTCTGATTCAAACCCTGTGAAAATTCTCCAGCCACTATCTTCTGGTCGAGTTCTTTTTTCACGGTACATAAATCTGGGTTTAATATTTTTGTCAACTACCATCTTTGACACCATAAGTCCTCCAATTGGTGGAAAATTGTCAAAATTATTTTCATCTTTTTGGGGTTTCTTTTTGAAAAAATTTATCATTTGGTTCGGGTTTTTATAATAACATACAACGGTTCACGGATTGGAGTTTGTGGCTGTAATTTAACACAAAAATTTAATAGTAGCGCTAATCCAATATATCTTGCAAAAGATGAAGCATTATTACTTTGTTGTTGTGATTGTGTGAATGGGATGTCCGCGAATTTCAATGATTGAAAATAAAAGATTAAACTTGAAAGCTAGTGAAATCCTGCTTTTATGAGAATGCTGATGAGAGGATATGTCATTGTTTCCTAATTTGAGTTTTACAGCCCTTTTTTGCCTTCAAGCCAATAACCTTGTGAGTAAATGTTTCCTTGCTTTTTGTCTTTTAAAACTTTTCTGAATATCTGAACCGATTTGGCATTCCCGACTAATGCGAAATTAGATTTGTTCCATTCCTGTGTTTGAAATAAAGGTAAAGTGTTTAACCATTTTTCATTTCTAAACGAATTGTTTTTTGCGAAAACAGTGTAATTTTCTAATTCTAAAAGTTCGGGAACACTTTTGTTTTCTTCGTCTAATTCAAAATAGAATTGAAATTGATGATTATTTTTCTTCAATAACGGCAATATTGCAAAGGCGACGCCCAATGAGGTTTCATCGCCAAAAAAGAATTGTCGTTGTTCATTCTGTTCATACAGTTTTTTTCCTCTTGGCGGACTGATAAACAATTCATCGCTTACTTTTAGGCTTTCTATAAATTTGCTTCCAACTCCGTTGCCGTGAATGTGAAAAATAATATCGAAAACTCCGTTTTCTTTATTGTGGTAGGAAACTGTATAATTTCTAAATTCTGTTTCACTCACACGAATTACAGAAGCGTAGCCGATTGAGAAATCCCATTCTGATATATCGCCTTGAAAACGAATTTTCTTTATCTGCAGGCTTAAAAATGTTATTTCTATAACTGTTACATTTGGGCTTAATTTGTTTCCAAATAAGGCTATCATCCATTTTGGTATGCTTGAAATCATTGTTTACTACATTAAAGTTTAATGCAAAGGAACAATGAATTGCGATGTTAAACAATGCAAGAAAAGGGTAAGTATTGGACTAATCGCGGTTTTTGTTTCTAAATACCAAAGCAGACATTCCTACAACTTTGGTAAACAGTCGGGAAAAGTAAGGATAGTCGTCATATCCTAATGCCGTTGCAATTTCTTTTACCGATTTATCAGAATGATAAAGCAAACGTTTTGCTTCTAAAATTACCCGCTGTTGTATGTGGTGCGAAACTGAATATCCTGTTGTTTTTTTTACACATTCGTTCAAGTAAGGCGAAGAAATGTTTAATTGTTGTGCGTATTCTGTCGGGCTTTTGGCAGTAACAAAGTTTCGTTCCAACAATTCTTTAAATGCTTTGGTTACGATTTCAAACCGTGAAAGTTTGTCTAATGGTTTTGATTGGACTAAATACTGTGAAATTACAAGACCGACTAAAGTATTGCAACTTCCATTGAGTAAAGAATGATACAGCTTTTCATCTTTTCGTTCCGATAATTTTGTACAAAGTGACAGGGCCTCGGAAATGACAGAAAACTTTTCTTTTTTTAATATAGAAGGTTTGGCAGGCGAAATATCTTCCAATAATTTCAAGTATTCGGGATTTAGATTTTCGTCGCTGATTGCCCAAATGCTCACTGTTGCGTCTTTGAATGATAGTATTCGGTGTACTTGGTTTTGATGAATAAAGATAACCGAAAGCGGTTTTATAGTGTGTTTTTTAAAATCGATTTCAATGCTTGTCGTTCCTTTTTCTTGTAAGAAAAACAAATGATATTCGTCCCTGTGCGATTGTTTAATATTGTCAAATCCTTCAAACTGTTCGTACAAATGAAAGTCTTCGGTTGTTATTCTTCCAACAAAAATACCTTCGCCTAATTCGGCTGTCATAGGATTTACAGGTATCGAAGATTTTGTAGGCATTGTTTTTATTCTGTTTCAAAGTTATAAATAAATGTTCACGGTTTACATTTAGCAGGGTCAAATTTTGTCGGGTGGCGGTAGACTTGGTTTCCCGTTTTTGTTGGTTAACATCTGTTGATTAGGGATATCGCAACCGTTTCGGGGTTTGCCGAAGATAGGGGATTTCATAGTTATTAGTAGTGTTTAGTGAGTAGTTCGTTCTTACAAATATATTATTTCTGTTAATATTCCAAACTTGTTTTTTTATGTTTGATACGGTGATGCTTAAATTGTTTTTCTTCAAACGTACGATTATTTACAAAAATTAAAAAACATATATTTATAGCAGTAAAAACAAGAGAATAGCATAAAACTTATGGATAGGGAGTTTTCAAATAAGGACAGATCCGTCCTATATTATCCAAAGGGTTCAGATCTATGGTTGTTAATTTTTTTAAATCATTATGAGTAAAATAATAGACGATTTAATAGCTAATACGCCAAACACGCTGAAGAATAAAAGAGCAGATGACAATGATTTGGAGAAAATGTCAAATTGGATCACTTCGCTCTCTGGTTTTCATCAATCAAAAGGTATTGAAATTAAAGAATTTGATAAGCTGGAGGAAAGATTGAATTGCGTTTTACCCGCTGAATTAAAAATGTTATACAATAGTATTGGTGGAAATATCGACGAATTATCCAAAGAAACAGTAAGGTTCCAAAAATTTCAGTTATTGAATTTCGAAAAATTCTGGATAGAAAAGGATGTAATAGTTAAAGATTATTACAAAGAAGAGAAATGGTTCAAAACGGATATTCTGATTTATGCTACAGCAAGCAATATAAAAAAGCCACTCTATGGTGTTGACCTCAAAAACGGGTGGAATTTATTATTTGAAAAAGAATGGTTTTGGCAAAAAGATGATATGCCTTTGTTTCAGAAATTGATAACACTTTATGCAAACATCATTATTGCTAACAAAAAAAATATTATTAAAACCAAAGTAAAAGGTGTAGCAGGTATAAAACGAGACAACAAAGCAGAAAAGAAATTTGAAAGTACTTTGAAAAGATTATCAGATTTTGAATTTTATGAGCATACAGTTTTTTACAATGAGGAACTCGATTTGTTGGGGTGGTTCAGAGCAGGAAATAGTCCCGATTTTTTGGTTGGAAGCAACAGTAAAAGCAATTTGGATAATATTATTGTTAAATTTGATTTTACGAGTGCCAAATATGTGAAAGAAAATAAGGAATAACTAAAACGGATAAAACAATGCCAGTATATACAAGAATAATCATTTCTGCAGAAGATTTTTTAAGCTATTCTAAAGATTTGCTGAATCAATACAATATCCACTGTTATGTAGAATATCGGGATAAAAAAAAGAAAGCATCATACAAAAAAGTAGATTTATCCCAAAGTTTTTCCAAAGTTTTTTCTGAGAAATACGATTGTTTTTTTCTTTGTGCAAAAGAACCGGAAGATACTTCTGTAACCAGTTTTTACGACGATGAATGGTGTGATGATACTATTGTAGCAGAAGGCGGACGTGAAACCGAAACCGAAATAGAACAGCTTGACTTACGTATTATAAGTAAGCTGCATAATGACAACATCCGATTATTTGTAAATGCCCTGAATGCAAAAATGAAAAAAGACCCACAATTTGGTAAGGGAATTGAAACCGAAAATTATTTGAATAAAAATATCTTTTACAAGAAAGGTTTGCAAAAAATCATTTGGGCCAGTTTTGAAAGAAAACTGTTTTTGGATCCAATTGAATTGCCCGCAGAATAATTTTTAGTAGAAAAAATGGGGGGGTCCATTCCTGGAAAAAATTTCAGAAATGATGAAAAGGCTACAGAAAATGCAGATGTTTCAAACTTCTGACTTTTGAAATAATAAAAAACATTGATACTCACAAAAACGAGGACAAATTTGTTCTGTACTTTAATTTTGATTAATTACAGTTTCTATTACTATAAAATTCTTATATTTAAATAGAAAATAATTAAAAACATAACAGATGAAATTTATTTACTACAATTTTACTTTTTATACCTCTGTCACTTAAGAGTTGTTCCAATCCGTTGCACAAAAAATATTTCTTTCAAGGTAAATTCTGAAGAAAAAACTTAGTATACGCTATTTTTCAGCTACTTAAAAAAGGTGAAGCAACTCACATCGATCAATTAAATATTTGAAACATCTATGAAAATTTATTTGTTTTTCGTTCATCTATTAATTCATTTATCTATCAGTGCGCAAGCCGTTCCCGAATTATATCCCGCAAATGACAGACAAACAGGTCATCTCGGATATTATCTGGAAGATGGTACGAATGTCGTAAAACCTCAATTTTGCTCGGCTTCTTACAACACAGACGGTTATTATTTGGTTTCAAAAGCTGAACATAAATTTGACGAATATGGAAGAAGAGATCAAAATCACATTCCCGGTACAGAAAAGTTCGGATTGCTGGATGGTAAAGGCAATTTCATCATTGATCTCAACAATGATTATGAAGGAATTGGTGTAGGAGACAGTGTGATTTACGTAATAAAAAACAATTTGTACGGAACTGTAAATGATAAAAATGAAATTGTAATTCCCATTGAATACAGCACATTAGAAATCGATGACAAAAACAGAATTCGAGCTCAAAAAAAGAGCAAATATGGAGTCATCAACCATTTAAACAAAATTATCATTCCGTTCCAATACGATTTTATCGGTTCAACTATGCCTGATGGAAAAGGATTTTTAGCAATTGTTCGAACTGAAAACAAGACAAGCGTTATCAATCAGGACAATCAGTTAATTGTTCCTCTGACAAAATATTCTTTGATGGATTTGTATAAAACGGTTATAGTTGCTTCAAATGATAAAAAATTTGGTGTTTTTGATTATAAACTCAACCCAATTCTTCCTTTTGAGTTCGAAAGTATTTATGTGGAAGAAAATGAAATCAAGGCGTACAAAGATGAATATCGATATGTTTATAGCTTAAAAGGCGAATTGATAAAAAAAGAAAATATTTCAGAAGGTGTGAAAATGGTTAATTAAAAATATTGAACATTTCGTATCATAAACCAATCTCTGCGAATTGTATTTTTTTTGATTTAAATAATTGATAGTATCACAATGGATTATTTAGAACAGGCACAACAGTACATCTCTGATCAAAAACACGGTTTCGAATATTTTGCACTGGTGTTGGGAATTTTCTTTGCTTGGTCGGCAATTGGTAACTGGAACTGGTTTTACGACCCACCCTACAGCTCGGTAAAAAATCCTATTGGCTTTTGGTTTGGTCGAAAAGCATTTAGGGTAACCATTTTTATTTTCGGTGTTGTTTTAATAGCCGGTTCGGTTTGGCTTTTAATGGATAGTAAATAATAAGGATAGATATGCAATTATTAACAAAATAGATTTGAATGTTAAAAAAATCGCTTAACGAACTATGAACTTTTACACATTTGAAAACAAAAAAATGCCTTGGGGCGATTATGGAAATACCTTGTTTGCAGGCTTTGCATACCCTGATGAAAATGACGAAATCATATATATAGAGCGTGCCGGTCCTTTTGTTCCTGCAATTTATAAAAAATGGAATATGATTTTAGTTTCTGAAAGTACCAGGCAAAAATCAGAAAAATCTGATTTGAAAGGAATTCAATTCATCAATACAATTTTCAAAAAAATAGTAGATATCGATTGGCAAAATTGGAATTTGGAGGCAGATAAGCCCAAGATTTATCCAGCTGGAGGCGAGCCTGAAAATTATATATCCACAAGAAAGCATAATGCTGAAATTGCCGAAAAAATGGAAGCAATCTGGTGTTTGAAATTAGATAAAGAAACTTTGATTGGAAGAAAGCAAAAGAATGTGTCTGGAAGAGATGAGCTCTTCATTATTGAAAACTCCTGGACAGGTAACGATATTTTTATCAGCAAAAGTGCCGGACATATTTATCTTACTGAAAAGGCAAAAAAATGGTTAGAAGAAAATTTGCCGGAGCTCGCAAATTTCAGAGAATTTAATTCCAAAATAGCAACACAGCAGGAAATTGATTTTGCATTGGACTACATCAAGCCAAAACAAGCAAAAGTTGACCCTTTTGCACATTTGACCGAAAAAGACTGGAAAAACTATCAGAAGCTGATTGAACAAGCTAATAAACTTGTTGTAAAGTCAAAATCCGACAAAACCGAAAAATCTAAATCTACGAGTATAAGCAAAGCGATTGATTGTTTAAAAAATGCTGAACAAACACGAACATTAGGAAAAAAAGAACAAGATTTATTAAACAGACTTACAGAAAAATAATACTGCTGGTAACAAGGGTTTGCCAAAAGCGGGGCTGAAGTTCTTCGATTGAGCTTTTGTGCTAAAAAAGATCCGCCTTCGGCAAGTCCCGAAACGTTACCAGGAAAGGACTACAAAAACAATTAACAAATGAATTGGGACAATTATTTATTAGAACAAAAAAGTCCAGTTGCCAATTATGCACATTTAGGTGTTTTTAAAGGAGCTGTAAGAGGAATTTTTGATCTATCAACCATTCCAACTGACACGAAGATTTTAGAAATGTCAACTCCGCTGAAGAAATTCAAGTTGACTTATACAAACCTTTCGTCGCTAAATGGAAATAAAAATATTGAAGCAATAATATTAGGAGAAATCGACGATGAGCGGGTTAATGTATTTTCAACATTGCCTAATTTAAAATATCTTCATTTAAGTGTAAACAAACAGAATGAAATACCAGATTTATCACCTTTGAAAAATATTCAGGTTTTGGTTCTTTCAAGTATCAAAAAAGTAGAAAACATCGATTTTCTTAAGGGTTTAACCAACCTGAAAACTTTGTATATTCACGAGATAAATAATTTGTACGATTTAGAGCCTTTGTCTTCTTTGACAAATTTGGAAGAACTTTTTTTAGATCACGGAAAAATGAGCGGAACAGGGCAATCTGTTAAAAGTATGGAGCCAATATCAAGATTAAACAATCTGAAATATCTTGCTTTTATACTGAATGTAGAAAAAAAGAATTACGACATCACACCATTACTTTCACTTAATAAATTGCAAAAACTGCATATTCTGCCAAGATATTTGAATAATGGTAATAGAGAAAAACTTTTAAATGGATTACCATTAATAACCGAATTATAAAAGGACAAAATGTACTGCTGGTAACAAGGGTTTTGCGTCAAGCGGGCTGAAGTGCAAAATTAAACGGCTGTTTTTCAATGGAAATTAGTAATAATATCGGCTTTTGTGCTTCGATTTCAGGCCGAACGCAAAGCCCCGAAACGTTGGCAGTAATTTTATGACAGAACTCACTAACGATATTGAAAAAGAATTGTTGAAAGCTATGGACGATTACAAAACCATTGCTCAATTGCTTATTGATAAGCTAATTACAGAAACAGACCAACCTGAAAAAGCAGAAATTCAGGCAGGACGTTATTTTGAAATTCAAAATGCAGATTTGTTCAATGGACAAGAACATCTATCAGACAATTGGTGGTTTGATGTTCACGGCGAACATTGCCTGTTTAGAAATTTGATAACAGGACAAACTCTTGAGGTTTCACTTGGAAATGAAGAAAGTATAGCCAATCTCGATCCTTATTTCTTCTATAATTTTCTTGAAACAACGGAAAATTTCAGACATCTGACAAAATATTTCAAAAATCCATTTAACGACACTTTGAACTTGTTTAAGAAATTGGAAAAGAAACAAAAAATGGTAAATATTTATGATGTGAATTTCAGGAAAATATAATCCCAAACGATAGAAATTAAAGATGAAATTGTTAGTTAATTTATTTAAATCATTGTTTGACAGTCCTTTTGTAGCTGGCTGCAGTTTGAATAATGAAATAATAACACTGGAGGTGTCTTTTAAGGATAAAAACTGTGGCTATATAAATATATCAAATGAATATGTTAAGTTTTTAATCTCTTGTGGAATTAAAAGTTTTAAGGGAAATACGGAAAGAAAAAATGTATCTTTTAATTATGAAAATCGTAAGCTGGAAATAACAAATACAGTAACGAATAATGTCATTTTAAAGGTAAAATGCTCTTTAGAAATTTATAGAAAAATAAAACAGGAACTTGACAGGTAGAATTTATAGTTTCATTGGAAACGTAATTGACACCAGCTAATTAAGAGAATACTAATGATTAAAATATCTTTAATATAAGTAACTTCAATATTATTTACTTAATGATATAATCGCCAAACTTAAATAACTATGAAAAACAAAGCAATTATTATCGGATTATCATTGTCGCTCTGCCTCTTTGCCTTTCTGATTAGAGATTGGTTTTTATCGTTTTTTGTAGCTGAAATTACGGGTGAAAATATTTTGTTTAGTGACAGTTCAAACGTAGCTCATCAGATTTTCCCGATGCTGATTTTTATTTTCTCATTTGGAATAATTCCTTTCTTATACCTGATTGCCAAAAATTATTGTAAAATCTATTCGGGTAAACAACAATTATTTTCTCTACTCATTATCATAATTTCAGGATTTCTATTTTTGGGATTGAGAGTGATTTATCTAAAATTTAAAGTTGCTCAAATCAACGACATTTTAAGAAGAGCCGAATTTACTTCCGAAGCTGATATTCCCAGAATTAATTTTCAGGATATGTATTTGGAATATTATCTGTTGGCTGGTTTGGTAGTTGGAACAATACTTTGTATGATTATTTTTAAAAAATCTTCAAATAGTGGAATTAAAAACTAAATTCAAAGAAACTTCTGTATGAAAACATTAGAAAACCGAATATTAAGCTTTGACAATTGGGAGCAACCGTGGACATTTCGTGAATTAGTATTTCAGGATAAAACATTAAGTGATAATGAATTAAATTTATTCAATGAAATCTGGACAAAAGGCGGCGCCTTCGAATTATGGAATGATTACGATTTGGTTTTAGGTTGTAAGGCAAGTCATTCATTTATTGCTGAAAATTACAATTTGGCAGATAAAGCCATTGCGAATATTGTTCGGGCGCTGTCTTATGAGTGGAAATAATATAAAATCAAAAGGTTTTTACATAGATATTAAAGAAAGCATTGAGCAACATTTCGGTTTCCTCGAAGCGTTTGGTTTATAATTACATTCTACTACATCAAAAATAACATTTTATGAAATTAATAAATGCCTTTCCAAAACTAAACGAAAAGTTATTAGCCAAGGTTGAAAGCACCTTAGAGCAGCGATTTGGCTATAAAAACATACCAACCGATTATAAAAATTTTCTGTTAAACAATAATGGTGGTTATGTTTCGCCGGGATATATAGACGATACGGATGACGCTGAACATACACAAGAAGTTATATTTGAAACTCCTTTAAAATGGGTAAGAATGAACAATGCTTCAGTTGAGCCTGCTTTGATTTGCTTTTTTGGAGTTTGGCTGGAAGATGATATGAATGAAGATGAGGTTGAAAATTGGGATTTGCCCGAACTTATTTTATCCAACGTAAATTCTAAGGAAGATTTTGATGTTTTGCCAGATCATATGATGTCGATCGCAAGTTGTCAGCATCCTGATGCTTCCGACATTCTTTGTATTTCGTTAGACGAGCAAGACTATGGATCAATCTATTACAATTACGGTATGTGCGACCATCCTTCAAAATTTCACGACGATTTTTATGAAAAAGCTGTAAATATCGTTCTGCAAAAGCATCATCTATCCAATGAAGATACTTATAATTTAGACGAAGAAAATCCAAATGACAGAAAAATAATCAACGAACTGAAAAGGGCTACTTTCGTAAAAGTAGGAAATTCATTTACCGAGTTTCTGGAAAATTGCAAGATTATTGATGTAGAGCCGGCTTAAAGATTTTGACGAGGAAGAACTTACTAGTGATTTTAAAAACACAAAATATAGAGTTCCGGATTGCTATATGAACTAAATCCATCCAAAATAAAAACAACAAACTATGAAAGAACAGACCATAAAAAAAGTCGCCGATACTTATTTAGATAAATTAGTTAAAGATGAGCTTAACGCATTGCTTATCCATATCGAGCCCGAAATGGCTGGTCAAAGTCTGGATGATGACGACGAAGAGTGGCAAACCTGGATTCTAGAATAAAAATAGGATAGTTGCTTGAGTAGACTTGCCACTTATGACATGAAAAATGTGTTGAAACGTATTCTGATTTTATTAAAATAATTAGATTTCCAGAAACTAATTTTGATTAAAAATCTATTTTGTAAGCAATGATTATCCTGTATTCTGATGATAATAGATGAATTTATATTTGTTGAAGTTATTTTTTATCATAGAGTTGGAAAATATAATTGATCAGATTTAATTATTTGAAAATTAATGTTTTAAAATTCCATTACCACGCTGTTTTTACGAATTTTTACGTCATTATTTATAAATGATTCCAACATAAGCTTGCCAATGAAGTTTTGTGATAATATATTTGACATAGATAAAACAAGATACCAAATCATTATATAAATAATTTTCATCATTCAGTTTTCATGTAGAACATCAGGGTTCAGACATCTAGGGAATGAACCCTGTTCTCTACAATTAAAGAAAACATTTGAGTGAATCTGAAATTAAAATAGACACCAATATTTACATTCTATTAATAGAAAAACAGAGTCTTCTTGAAGACTCTGTTTTCATTTATGATATAGCTGTAAAATAAAATTTTAATTTGGACATTCTATACCTATCACTTTTCTTAAATTATGATCTAATCATAAACAAACATATTTTTAGAATTTTTATACACTAATTAATAAATTTATTATAGAGGAACATTGGCAGGTAACCACAGGATACGAGAATTTCTCATTAACTATACTTTTATAAAAAATAAAACAAAGAATGGATATTGTCATTCTTTTCTTATTGTTTACTCTGATTAATTAGAGATGTATAAAAGTAAAACTAAATTTTTTAAACCAATCACAACGTATAAATGAAAAAGACGATAATTACGCTTGGTCTTTTAATGGGTACTGCAGGTTTTGTCTTTGCACAGGAAAAGCAGACCAATGGTACGGCTAAAGATAGCACGAATAAGACAAAAGATATTGAGGAAGTGGTCATTATTGCTTACGGAGCTCAGAAAAAAGGGGAAGTTACCGGTTCTGTAGGAAGAGTAAGTGCAGAAAGCTTTAAAGACCGCCCGATCGCAAGAGTGGATCAGGCATTAACAGGCCAGATTGCAGGAGTTAAAACCCGTTCTACCACAGGAAAGCCTGGCGAACCTTTAGAAATCAGAGTCCGTGGTTCAGCTTCTATCTCTGCGAGCAATTCTCCGCTTTATGTTGTAGACGGAATGGTTGTAGATGATATGGCAAACGTTTCTCCGGATGATGTGCAATCGATTGAAGTACTGAAAGATGCTGCTTCCACAGCAATGTACGGATCCAGAGGTTCGAACGGAGTCGTGATCATCACAACCAAAAAAGGAGCATCAGGAAAACCCTCTTTCACTTTCTCGCAATACTATGGTGTACAAACCATCGAAAAAAAGCTCGACATCATGAATAGCGCAGAGTGGATTGATTATGCCACAGAAGCGATCAACAAAAGATGGGAGGCTCTTGCTCCAGGTCATTCTGCATCCGATAGTTATGAGACAAGAGCGAATTATTTTAATTTAGCAAATACTTACGATTACAATCTTGCGAACATCACGTATATGATTGATCCGAGATGGGGAACCAATCAGGTTGCGTATATCGATTGGCAGGATGCTTTTTATCGTCCGGCAGCAATTCAAAATTATCAGTTGGCGGTAAGAGGCGGTAATAAAAATATGAAATATGCCATTTCAGCGGCGTACTTTGATCAGGAAGGTCTGGCTTTAAACACAGGTTTCAACAGATTTAATCTAAGCGCAGCCATCGATGTTAATATTTCGGATAAATGGAAAGCCGGTATTACTTTACGACCAAGTTATTCCCAAAGCTACGGAGCTGCAGTAGACGGAAAAGATAATGCAGCGCACAAAATGCTTTCAATGGTTCCTGTTGCAGAATTGTCGGCAGGACTTTACACCAATTTCTGGAAAAATCTGCAGTACAGATGGGCCGGCTCTACACAAAGTCCGATCGGGATTTTAGAAAATACAACGAACGATACCAACGAATTTCGCTTATTGTCAAGCTTATATATGTCGTATGACATTACCCCGGATCTGAATTTCAAAATTTCAGGAGGTGCAACAAATAATTTTAATACAAACAATGGTTACACTCCGACATTTAATTTAGTAACAAATATTCCTGGGCAGGTAAGTATTGCGAGCCGCAGAACGATAAATTATAACCGATATTTAGGGGAGGCTTTATTGAATTATAAAAAAACGGTTGGTAATCATAATATTGCTGCTCTTGCGGGCTATAGTGCAGAAAATTACAGAACGACGTCACAATATAACCGTAATAAAGGTTTTGCCAACGATGATCTGAAAACCTTCAACTTTACACAGTCTGCATCAGTATTGAATTCAGAATATACCGCTTCAGAATGGATGTTGCTTTCGTATTTTGGTCGTGTAAATTATGATTATAAAAAGAAATATATGCTCTCGGCGAGTATTCGTAGAGACGGCTCCTCCAGATTTGGCTGGAATAATCTTTGGGGAACGTTCGCAGCATTCGGTGGAGCGTGGAAAATAGATGAAGAAGAATTTTTAAAGGATAAAAGCTGGTTAAGCAACCTAAAACTTAGATACAGCTGGGGAGAAAACGGGAATAATTCTATCGGAGAGTATAGGGCTTTCGGAACTTTGGCGGGAGGAAATTATTCTTTTGGCGGAAATTTATCAAACGGTTTAATCCCGAATACGATTGAAAACCCCGACTTAACCTGGGAAAAAACGCAATCATCTGATTTCGGTCTTGAACTGGGATTGTTCAACAGAATTAATTTTACAGCAGATTACTACATCAAAAAGACCAAAGATCTTCTTCTGCAGGAGCCGATACTTGCTACAACAGGGTATACAACGATGTGGAGAAATGTAGGTTCTGTACAGAACAAAGGTCTCGAATTAGAATTAAATACAAAAAACTTAACGGGGGCGTTCAGATGGAATACCTCAGCAAATATTGCTTTTAATAATAACAAGGTACTGCAGTTGGGAAATAACAATAAATCTATTCCTACAGGTTTTAGCGACCTTACCAATATTATTCAGGTGGGAGAGGAGTTGAATTCGTTCTATCTTTACGAAGCGATTGGTGTACTTTCTACGGCAGACATTAATAATGCAGGTGTTGCAAAAACAAATGGAGCCATCGCGGGAGACGTAAAATACAGAGACTATAACGGAGATGGAAAAATTGACGAAAACGACCGTCATATCGTTGGAAGTCCTACTCCTGATTATTATTGGGGATTCACCAACACATTTTCTTACAAAGGATTTGATCTCTCATTATTTTTCCAGGGTCAGAAAGGAGGTTACAGTTATGCATTGTTAGGTCGTGCAATCGATCGCACCAGTATGGGAACTACGAACAATGTGATGGGAAATTGGGCAAACCGTTGGCGTTCCGACGAAAATCCGGGTGATGGAAAGACTCCGAGATTAGACGGAACTACAGGAAGTCTATTGGATACAAGATGGTTGTATGACGCAACTTACATTCAGCTGAAAAATGTTACGCTGGGTTATAATTTTCCTCAGGAATTGGTAGAAAAGCTAAAAATTTCGAATCTGAGACTTTATGTGAGTTTAGAAAACGTATGGCGAAAAGATCATTATTACGGAGGTTACAATCCCGAATCTGTACAATCCGACGGTACCGATTACGGAGCATATCCTAATGCAAAAGTGTACATGATGGGCTTAAACTTTAACTTCTAATTTCTAATTAAAAATGAAAACAACTAAAATAAATAAATACCGATTTCAATTAAATTTAAAAAACCTTGGGAAAGCTCTTATTTTCGGAGCATTAACTTTAGGTACTGTAAGCTGTGAAGACGATCTGATGCTTGAGCCGGAAAATAACATAACGCAAACTTCTTTTTATACGACAGAACTACAGATTCAGCAAGCTGTATCAGGGGTGTATTCAGCGATGATTAATTCATCGTCAAGAGGAGGTTTCGATGTTAATTTTTATTTATTGGCTTCTGAAGTTCGTTCTAATAACTATAATGCAATTTCACAAAACGGGAATAGAGATTATTTTGCAATCAACCGTTTTCAGGATACCTCTTCAACTGAAGAAATGTCGATACTTTGGGAAGATGCCTATCAGATGATCACTTATGCGAATAAAATTTTATCGAGAATTGATGAAGTTCCATTTGCTGATGCTGCAGTAAAAGAACAATACCGTTCTGAAACCCGGTTTTTAAGAGCTTATGCTTACTTTGAGCTGATGCGTAATTTTGGTAAAGTTCCTTTGGTTACAAAGCCTGTGAGTCCGGAGGAAGCAGCGCAGATTCAGAGAACAGATCTTACAACACTTTATGATTTCATTACTTCCGAAATTGAAGCTTCTGTTGGAGGTTTAAAAAATATTTATGATAATGCGAATAAAGGCCGTGTTACAAAATCTGCTGCACATGCGATGTTGGGAAGAATTTATCTTACAGGATCGGGCTATCCTTTAAACAACAGTTCTTACGTTGCCAAAGCTAAAGATCATTTGTCTACCGTAATTCAGGGGGAGGGTCAGTTTGTAACTTTTGCACCTACTTATGCCGATTTATTTAAAAGTGCAAATGATAATAAGTACCATATTTTTGAAATACAGCATATCAGTGGTGGTTTATCGCAAGGTTCTTATTTGCCGAGCTATGTTTCACCTAATTTTGGGACTGCAGATCCGTTATACAATGCTCAGAGCAGTTTATACAGCTCAAATGAATTAGGTGTTTCACAATCTTTGATTAATGCTTACGAACCCGGAGATTTAAGGAAAAATGTTACTGTTAAAACCCAATTTATAGCAGCAAACGGACAGCCGGATAATTCCAATTATTTTATAAAATTCCGCGAACCAGGAAAAGTAATTACAAACAGATACGACTGGCCGATAAACTTCCCGATCATCAGATACGAAGATGTTATTTTGATGTATGCTGAAGTATTGAATAATCAGGGAAGTACAAGTGCTGCGGTTCCGCATTTAAACAGAATCCGCCAGAGAGCAGGTCTTGCTCCGCTTTCAACATCAATTTCGGCAGCCGATTTTACAACAGCTCTTCGCAAAGAAAGAAGAGTAGAGTTTGCAGGAGAAGGAGTTTACTGGCACGATCTTGTACGTTGGAATATCGCTGTAAGCGTTATCAATCAGGCTGCAGCAGAACTTAATTATAATTATACCATTACAACGAATGATTATCTGTATCAGATTCCTCTTTCACAGGTTCAGTTGGGGGGATATGAACAGAATCCTTAGAATTTTACAGTTATTTTAAAATTATATTTTCAAATCTCAGGAAATCTTCCGTAACGGAGGGTTTCTTGTTTTTTTCCCGTTATAGTGTAAAAAATTCATGATATTTTTTTAAATTTAAATGATAATAATCTGCACTGATTAAAAAATTCATTCTTATTTCCATTTTAAAAACATGGTTGTTTTCAACAGCCATTTCTATACTGTTTCTTTATTTATATCTGGATTCGATAAGAAAACCTGTGGATGAATATCGTCATATGTGTGATATGAGTGGTTTGGCTTACGGATTAATTATTATGTGGATTTTATTTTTAAGCCTTTTTTCTTTTTCTTCTTTATTGAGCTGCAGAAAAACTTTTCAGAAGCCTGTTTCAAAATTTTTGTGCTGGTTTTTATTACCGATTACATTCTGCATTGCCTTTTTTATAGCCTTTTCTGAAGGTGGTTTAGATAAAGAAAATTTTATCCTTTCAATAATTTCATGTTTGCCTTGGTTTTCCTTTTGGGGATTTTATTATAATCAATTCAATAAAAAAATTATGTGATTTTTGTAAGGCTATAAAACAGGTTGATAACGAAAGCAAAGATGGGCAAATGATGCAAAGAATCCATTTGGAAACATTATTTCATGTCTAATTAAGCTTAATTCAAATTTTAATGAATTATTACGGGTGTATAATTCTTTATTGTAATAAAAGATATTTTATGTAGATTTAGTCAGGACTTATAAAACTAAAAAAAACGAAACCATGAAAATTTAGGTCTGATATTTGTAAGTCTATATCAAACTCAAATGAACCATCGTACTTATGAAAAACATGACTTTGAAAAGATCAATCATTTACACTTTATTTTTCACATTGCTGCTTACTTCATGTAAAAAGGATGAGGTATCGAACAATGATCAGCAACAAAATCAATCTTCAGAAGAAATTGCTAAAAACGCTGCTGATCCGGATTCTATCAAAACAAAACCTGTAAAAGAATCTGCACCACCCATTATGCAGGAAAATGGTTTCTACAATGCTTTTGCCATTCCGAAAGATAAAAAGCTGAGAGATTCGCTGTATGCAATTTTCAGTAAAAAATATAATGAAAGAGAGCGATATGCAATTTTAGCATTAAACCGTTTAGACTCAAAAAGCAAATGGAACTCTGATACATTGGTAGTTCCCGCAAAAATAGATACAACTTTAATGGCGTATTCACCATTTCCGTTACAGCTTGATGTCTTAAGTGATGTAAAGAAATTTGTCATCTTTTCATACCCGATTCAGGCTTATGCGGTTTATTCCAACGGGGCTCTGGTAAAATGGGGACCTACAAGTATGGGTAAAAAATCGGCCCAGACAGACCGGGGGCTCATGTTTGCGAACTGGAAAAAGAAATTAGCAATTTCCACCGTGAAAAGTGAATGGAAACTGCCTTATAATTTCAATATTCATAATACGCACGGAATAGGATGGCATCAATATGATCTTCCGGGTTATCCCGCATCGCATTCTTGTCTAAGATTATTAATGAAAGATGCAATCTGGCTGTACAATTATGCCGATACATGGATTTTGAATCCGGGTGGCGCAACGACGAAGGCAAAAGGAACTCCGGTAATGGTTTTCGGTGATTATCCCTGGGGAAAAAGAAAGCCTTGGAGAAATCTTCTGAATGATCCTAATGCCAATAATATTTCTGTAGAAGAAATGACTAAAATGATTCAGCCAAATGTTGAAAAAATGATTTTTGAACAAACCAATCGTGAGAAAGTTGCTGACTCTATTAAAGCAGCAAAAGCTCAACAGGCAGCAGCTGTTCAGGAAACTGAAATTACAGAAAATTAAATTGTTTTTTCAAATTTTAAAGTAGATTCCTCCGCAAATTTGCGGAGTTTTTTCATTTCATCTTTTGCTTTACTTTGCCCGAATCTTGCGGCAGCATACGTTGCAGCAATAAAAATCAGCATCAGAAATGAAGCATTTAACGCCCATGGATATTCGTTGCTGCTGATCTGATTTTCCACATAATACATCGTGAAAAAAGTCATCCACAAAATGGTGAAAAGGAAATAAAGAAACATGAAGAAAGTCCATACTGCTGAGCTCGGTCCGAAAACTCCCCTTATTACGGTAATGTCTTCATCAAGCTCAGTTCGAAGGGCTAAGCATGGCTTCCAATAATGATCATCTTTAGTCAGAACAGAAATTGTTGCCACCTCTTTATTCACATTTCCTATAAACTCATCTTTATGTTCAGCCAGATAATTTTTCAGATTTTCTGCATATGATTCTTTGCTGAGATGAGTGTACATTTTAAATCTCGGGCGGTTTCTTATTTTGTCTAAAGTAGTTTCCTTGGTTTCCATATTTATTCTTGATAAGGGATCGGGTCTTCTAAAGTAAAGGAGAGTTTCAGTTCTACCCCTTTTCTATCAATAGTCATGCTAATTGTTTTGCCTTCTTCTGATTTCATCATCTCCATTATTTTGTTTAAAGTCATATCTGAAGTTTTCTTTCCGTTGATGACGATTAATTTATCATCTTTTTTCAATCCTGCTTTGTCAGCAGGAGAATCTTTTCGTACTCCCGCAATTGAAAATAGAGGTTTCAAAACAAATTTATACTGCAGATTACTGTTATAAGTTTCTATATTCCCAGAAGTAGACTTTTCATTTGCTGTTCTGAATGTTAAATAATCTTTTTCCCATTGGAGCCCGTCCTGTTTAAAATCAAGTCCGCTCATATTAAAATGGAAAGGATCATCATAGTTTTTGTTTTTTCTTAAATATAATTTTTCGTTCTGATAATCAAAAGCAACAGTGAATCTCCTCATAATATCTCCTCCGAGAGAACCTTTCCTGTCTTTCACAAGACTAAGGTGTTGAATCGAATATTCATCCGGCATTGCGGTTAATGGCTTTTCAAATTTATAATTACCAAGATAAAAATTATGAATACGGCTTCGCTTTCCATAAATATCTCCGTTGAAACCTCTTCCCAGAAAATCTTCAATATTCGGACGGTTGTAAACAAAATCTTTTATCAGTGTAGGAAATAGCCATATTGCATCACTGTTGCCAAGATCGATCAGAAGTTTTGAGGTTTTCTTTTCCTTGGTCATTTCTACTTCTGTTTCAATGTAAGGTTTGTTTTTTTCTACAGAAATAGGGAGTTCATCAAATTTTTGAACTTTTTTTAAAAATAACTCACGGTCTTTGAAAACAGTGATTTTCTTTGAACTGTAATCGATAATTATAGGATAATCTTTAAAAAAATGATACCCTAAAATACCATTAACGGGAATTCCTACATGCGGAGAAATATTAAAGTCCTCATCGAGAATGATGTAAAGCATTAGTGAATAATTGACGATGTGGCTTCCTATTTTTCCTATATTTCGGTCAGATTTAAAACCTTCTATACTGGCGTTTCCTCCAAGTCCTGAAAATTTCATTTTTTCCATTGAACTGAGTGTCATTTCTTTATCTTCCAGACTAAATATAGTGTTTTCTGCTACTCCGGTATCAAGAAGAAACGTGAGTTGCACGCCATTTACGGTCATCGGAATAAAGATCAGGTTGTTGATAAATTTAAAGGGAATGACAACTTTTTTTGCATCTTTAATTTCAAAATTATTCTGGGCATTCATAAAAATGCTTAAAAGTAAAATTGATATTAAAAACCGAAATTTCATTTACTGAATTTAGCAAATTAAATGATATACAACAAAAAAAACATTCTGATGAAAGAATGTTTGTTATTTTAAAAATTAAATAAAAAATTATTTTGAGAAAAATTCCATCAGGTCGATATAGTTTTTCTGATTTACCCCGTGACCGCTCATATATTCTCTGAATGTAAAATACGTGCTCAAATCATAGAGTAAATCTGCAGCTTTTCTTCCCCACTCAAGAGGAATAATGGCATCATCAGTTCCGTGAGAAACAAAAAAACGGAGATTTTCTAATCTCTTTTTATCTTTTACAATATTTGTGAGAAGTTTTTCTTCAGGATAACTGCTTAGGCAGGCAACTTTATTGAATAAATCAGGATATTTTAATGCTAAAACATAACATAAAATTCCGCCCTGGCTGAAACCACAAAGATGTGTTTTGCCTGTAGTAAGACCATAATTATTAACAATTTTCATGATGTTTTCGGTAACCGCAGTCAACGATTCTTCTGCCTGATCAATATCTATAAATTTTTCCGGATTATTAAAATCAATGTCATACCACGAATATCCTTCAAACTGAGTGGTTTTAGGAGCTCTGAAACTTACAATGATCCAGTCTTCCGGAAGGTTTTCTCTGAAGCTGAAAAGATCCTGCTCATTGCTTCCGTAACCGTGAAGCATAAATAAGATGGAAGTATCGGGCGTAATATTTTCAGGTTCTCTTACAATGTAATCTAAATTCATACAGCAAATATAATTATTAATGAGTGATTTTAACTGATAATTTTTAAGTCTGAAGTTTATTAAAATGAAGAAAATAATCCTGTGTGGAATGACGTTAATAAGCAATAAATCTCTTTTGTAGATTTGATATTATTTAGAAATCTTTATTGGAAAATTTGCATAAAAGTTGTTTTTATATTGATAAAAAACCTATATTTGAAACATTAAAAATCTATTTGGAGAAATGAAGCAATTTTACAAATCAAAAAATTTACTTAGACTTTCATTTTTAGCAGTGATATTACTTTCAGTAGCTTCTGTTTTTAATTCTTGTAAAGATGATGAAGAAGATGAGTTTCAGGATCACCTGGTACAGTTTGAAGCAAAAATAATTAACGGAGGTACGGCTCCAACTCCTCCTGTAAGTACATTTAAAACTATTGTCAGTCAGGTAGGAATCAAGCAGGAAACTTTATATGACTCTCCTGGTTTGATATGGACGAGCGGTGAGTTTTTTGTAAATTCAAGCCAATCACAATTAAATCTGGCTGCAAATGCAAACCTTCTGAATTCTGATTCTAAACTGATCGTATCAATTTATATTGATGGCGAAATTGCGGAGACAGATACAATAGAAGGTAGCGGAACCAAAGAAGTCGCTGTTGCGCACAGCTTTCTTGAATTATAATTTAAACTGAATTCTAAATATTGAGCCTTCGGATTTCCGAAGGCTTTTTTTGTTTAAATACTTTCTTTGTGCATCGTTCCCCATTTTTCTAATTCTTGAATAACAGGTTTTAATTTGTACCCTATTTCTGTCAGCTCGTACTCAACTCTCGGTGGAACTTCGGCGTAAACTGTTCTCGTGATAATTTTATCTTCTTCCAGTCTTCGTAATTGCAGTGTTAGCATACGTTCCGTGATGTTCCTCAAGCTTTTCTTTAATTCACCAAATCTCATTTTTCCGTTAATTAAATAGCTGCAAATGGCAAGAGACCACTGTCCGCCGATCAGCTGAGACGCATACAATTCCGGGCATTCATCTGTGAGGGCTTTTTTATTCGCATAATTGGTAGAGGTTTCTTTTATTTTAGTCATTACTTACATTTTTTATAGTACCATACAATCGGTCGCTAATATCGGAAATGTAAGTTACCCCATTTATTTTTGTAAAAGAAATTTAAAAGTATGAAAACACTAATTATTGTAACCCATCCCAAAATGGAAGAATCTCTAATCAACAAAAGATGGGTGGAAGAATTAAAAAAATATCCTGAAAAATATACAGTTCATGAATTGTACAAAAATTATCCTGATGAAATAATTGATGTTAAAAAAGAGCAGGAATTGGTTGAAGCTTATGATAAAATTATTTTTCAGTTTCCGTTTTACTGGTTTAGCAGTCCGCCGTTGCTGAAAAAGTGGTTTGATGAAGTTCTTTTGCACGGATGGGCTTACGGAAGCAAAAGCGGATATAAAGTGAGTGGTAAGAAGGTTGCCTTGGCAATATCTGCAGGTGTGGATTACGAAGATTTCACTGCTGATGGAAAGTATAGACATACGGTGATAGAGTTTACAAGACCGTTTGAACTGAGTTTCGAATACGTAAAGGCTGATTATCATAAACCTTTTGTTTATTATGGCTTAGAGCATAATGTTTCTGCAGAATGGATTGAAAGAAGTGTTCCGCTTTATTTAGATTTTATTGATAATTTATAAAAATTAATGTAAAAACAAACTGCCGGTAATCATTTGTCGGCGGTTTGTTTTATTATCTTTGTTTCATTTTAAACCACTAAAAAATCCGCTTTACTTGAAGAGTCTGAAATATTATTTAGCTGCTATTTTTGCTTTTGCCACATGGGGAACTTTTAGTCTGGTTTTAAAACCATTACATAATTATGCTTCATTGGATATACTCTTTTACAGAGTTTTCAGTTGTGCCATTATCATGTCTTTGGTGACTGTACTTTTCAGAAGAGTTAAATTGAAAGAAAATTTAAAGTATTTCAGAAATTTTGGTAGTAAGAACAAGAAGAAAACAATTGCTTTAAATATTCTGAGCAGCATTTTATTGACGGGAAACTGGTTTTCATTTATTTATGTAATGAACCATATCAGTGTAAGAGCAACTTCGGTAGCGTATCTTGTTTGCCCGATTATTACAACAATTCTTGCCTATTTTATTCTGCGTGAAAAGCTTACCAAGTTACAATGGCTATCAGTTTTCCTGAGCGGACTTGGATGTGTTTTGTTATCTTATTCCAATCTTCTGGATATGGTTTACAGCAGTATTATCGGTTCTACTTATGCCTGTTATCTGATTATTCAGAGTGCCAATTCTAAATTTGATAAATTTTTGGTGCTGAATTTCCATATGATTTTAGCGTCATTAATTTTGTTACCATTTTTTCCAATGTATTCTGGATCGGTTCCGGTAGATTTTAGTTTCTATCTGTATGTTGAAATTATTGCGGTAATGTACACCATTGTTCCTTTGTTGCTGAATCTTTATGCCTTATCGGGAATTGCATCTTCCAAAGTCGGGATGATTTTAAACATCAATCCGATTATAGCTTTCATTTTAGCGGGTGTGGTTTTCCACGAAGCATTGGGAGGCTTGCAGATTGTATCGTATTCTATTATTTTTTTTGCAGTAATTGTTTTTAATGCGAAAGAAATTTTTGGTTTAAAAAGGGTGGAAACCGTTTAAATTTTTGTTTGACCAATCAATTAGAGCGTCTTTGTATTTCATTCTTAAAAGAAGTGGTTTTTGTTTACCTTAAATTTCATCATGTTTAAAAAAGCTTTGCCTGACTTTGCGTTAAAAGGTATCAGCCTACAAATTCTCCTGACAGACAGTTGTCAGTAGTTTATAGTATCTTTATTGCAAAATTTGTTACAATGAGTTATTGTTTAGCAATCGAAAGAATGCAACCTGAAAGCAGAAAGGAATTACATAAAAAATATCATGACCATCATTATGGATTTCCTATTCACGATGATAATGAACTGTTCGGAAGATTGATTATGGAAATTAATCAGGCTGGACTGAGCTGGGAAACTATTTTAAGAAAAGAAGACAGTTTCAGGAAAGCATACGATAATTTTAATATTGAAAAAGTGGCAGCTTATTCAGAAAAAGATCGAGAAAGATTATTAAACGATCCCGGAATTATCAGAAATAAATTGAAAGTAAATGCCGCCATTGAAAATGCAAAAACCATCATTGAATTACAAAAAGAATTCGGTTCTTTTGAAAAATGGCTCGAACATCACCATCCCAAAACATTACCGGAATGGATGAAACTTTTCAAGAAAACGTTCAAGTTTACAGGCGGAGAAATTGTAAATGAGTTTTTGATGAGCATTGGTTTTCTAAAAGGTGCCCATACAGAGGATTGTGCTGTGAATCAGGAGATTTTAAAGCATCGTCCTATGTGGAGAAATTAGGGTAAGGATATTCTCTGAATAAATTTCTGAATTTATCTAATTCCAGAATTTATAATATGAAGTTTCGGCGGCGGCTTAGCCGCCGCCGAAACCCTGAATCTATCTTAAACTTCTTACTGTAACATCAGGTTTTTCTCCCTGTGGAACAATAAAAATTGCATTATCACTAATCGTATCTCCTGAATCGAAATAATAGCTTCCAATCACCGGGAGAATACTCGTTGTCATTTTCCCGGATTTATCATAAGCTGAATACGTCACATTAATCATCTGCGTTTTCATTTTCAGCTGAATCTTTTTTGAAGTAAGCTTTGCTCCTGTTGCATTAATGCAGTCGAGTTCCACAATTCCGGTATTGGTGACGATCTGTGGGTACGATGTTAAACGGATGTTGTAAGATTTTTCGGAAGTATTCTGTACGGTCGCTGCAACTTTATAGCGATCAAATGGTTTTCCGCCAACTTCCACACTTTCTTTGTTGGCGATATTAAAACTGACTTTCATGCCGTTGATATCAATACTTTCACCGTCAGAAATTTTTTGGGCATTTAAAAATGATGTGAAATTTAAAAAAGACAGAATGAAAAATAAGAATGCAGATTTTTTCATGGTTTAAGTTTTTGTGATTGTATTGTAAAGATAATGAAACTGTTTCTTATTTGATATTAAATTTATGGTTGCTAAGTATCAAATAAATATCAATTTACGTTAAATTTTAGCATATGGTAATCACTCAAACATTTTCTTTGTAGCATGAGGAATGATGAAATATAACGTCTCACTCTCTTCTCCATTTTTCATTTCCAGCATATCTATAAAATATCCGTTTTTATCTCTCCCAGAACCCATCTTTCCGATTTTTGCTCCGAAAGCCTTTCTTATTAAATCTTGTCCGTCCGCAGGATTTAAGGCAAACATCGGGGAGTCAATAGACTTTCCGTCTCCGCTGTAAATCATCGCTTTGAAAATCATTTTAGCCTTTTCTAGATAAGAATCTGCAGCAGGCTGGTTACCTTTCTTATGATAAGCGTATGATAACTCAAATAAAGTTTTTAAATCAAATGGATGATGGGCAATAAACTGGTTGCCTTCTTTTATAGCTTCGTCGAATTTTTTGTCATCATTGAGCTGATATAAACTTTTTGTAAATTCCAAATCTTTGTAAGGCTTATAATAAATATTATCGGTAAATCCGATGAGCAGCGACAAAACCTGTCTGTCGGTAAGAGTTGTATCATTTTTAGTAAATCTGACTAACAATTTTTCGTAGTTAAGATCCGAATTTTTATCCTTGGATTCTTTTAGAATATTTTCGAAATCTTTTTTATATTCAAAATTTGCCTGACTGAAAAGAAGAATAGGAAGTAGCAGAAACAAAAAGGAAATATTTTTCATTGCTTTATAATTGTTATCAAAAATAAAAGAAATTTAGATAATAATGGTTTTTATATGCCAAATTTAAACTTAAGAGCTCATTTGCATGTAAACTAATACTTTTAAACCCAAAATCACCCCACCGTCGGCGTATCCTCTTCCTTCAGAATCTTTTTCTCTTTCATGGCAACCATCATTCTTTCGTATTTATATTTCTTCCAGTCGAATTGATTGAGGAAATCGAGGGCGGCAACAAATCCGGCATTAAAAAGCTGTTCTTTTTCTTCTCTTTTCATAAAGAAATTCAGCCAGCTGCTGGTTCCGCAGTTGACGGTTTTAATGCTATACAAATTGTAGAATGAATATTTGGTGAGGAAAGATTTATCGTTAAATCCTTTTAAAGTTTCAATAATATTTCCAGCGTAGGAAAGGGGAGTTTTAAGAATTTGTTGGCTGGTTTTACCTTTCTCTTCATTAATAGTTGCGTCACTTGTCAGTTGTACCCCAAACAACGGAACTCTCGGATAGAAAATATCGGTCACATGAAAAAGGTCAATTGGAAAGTTTGAAATACTTCCGCCATCAATAAAAATTCCTACCGGATAAATGTTTTCTTTCGTGGTGTTCATCCAGAATTTCCAGGCATATTTTACCGAATCATCGTCTTTGTTGATGACCTTTTGCATCGGTTCAAAAAAGAAAGGCACAGACATCGAAGCACGTACAAATTCTGCAGGACTTATGTGTTTCAGTTCTTCTTCAGACCAATACAAATTGGCCATAGTTGGCAACTGTACTTTTATTTTGGCGTTGATGTCGGTTGTGACGACAATATATTCAGATGTAAGCTGGTAAAACGGATTGTTTTTGTAATAATCATTGTTTTCGACGCTTTCAAAATAAATTCTGTAACGGGTTTCATCGATATGTTCGAGATTATTCATTTTAATTTCTTCAATTCCGTTTAAAGCATTGGTGTAAAATTCCATTCCGTTGCCATAACGATAATTGAGATTCAGTTGATTTTCTTTCTGAATGAATTTTTTGTTGAGCTCAGCCACTGTTTTAATACCGAAGTCATCAAGCACTTTTTTCATTGTTTCTTCAAAAACATTTCCGGGATTCAGTCCGCTGTTGCTTTTCGTGAAATTATGATATAACTTTTTGAGAATTAATAGCAGAATAATCAAAGGAATAAGTGGAATCAGAAAGTAAAGTTTGGCTTCACGGGTAGTTTCCGAAGATAAAATAAAGGGTAAACTGATCAATCCGACGGTAAGAATGATGGCAATAATGAGATTGATTTTAAAGAAATTTTTATTGTTGAGCATTGCATGAATGGTGCTTTTTACATAGCTTTTTCCATCCATAAAATCTGCAAAATTCCAGTTGAAAAGAATCTCTTTAATGATTCCGCTTTTGGCTTCTTCTTTGGTTTTACAGGCGGCAATCAGCATGGTGTTGATGGCTCCTGCGCTGGTTCCGGCAACTTTCAGAAAACGAATTCCGAAGATTTCCAATCCGTAAAGATAACCCACCAAAGCACTTCCCCAAACTCCGCCTCCTTCCTGCACAAATTCTATATATTGATTTCCTTCAGCATCTAATAGATCAGAAAATTCTTTTTGTGAAATATTTTCATGCAGTGCTTTCAGTTTTTCTTTGGATTCCTGGGAAAGAATGTCTTCTTCAAGAATTTTTTGGAGGGTTTCGGGTTTCATGATTTTGGTTTGGTGTTTTGTTGGTGTTTTGTTGGTCAAGCGCAAAGGCGCAAAGTTTTTGGTGAAATTATTTTGTAAGGCGCAAGAAAATCAAAAATTTTCAAAATATTCTCAATCAATTTTATCAGAGATAAAATCCTTGCGCCTTAATAGTTTTAAGTTTTATAAATTTCCTTGCGACTTAGCGTTTAATCTATATAATTTTTCTCTCGCAGATTTAGCAAATTAAGCAGATTTCTCATTTATTAATCTGCGAAATCAGCTCAATTTGCAAGAGAGTTATTACCATTGCTTTCTTCTCGCATAAATAAATGTAATAACTACAATTAATAGCATTACGCCTAAAGTGTAAAAATATCCGTGTTTTGTATGAAGTTCAGGCATATTGTCGAAGTTCATTCCATATAAACCGGCAATAAACGTAATCGGTAAAAAGTAAACCGAATAAATCGCCAAAACTTTCATGACCTGATTCGCTTTCTGATCCGATAACGCCAAAAACATCGAAATAAGGTTGGTGATCTGAATATTCAAATGATCAAAATCGGCAACAACATCTTTATGTTTATCTTTTAAATCGACAAATTCAGAATCGGCAAGATTGAGCAATTTAAATTTATCAATAGCGTCTGTAGAAATCGTTAAAACTCTCGAGTTCAAACCTGATTTTCTTTTCAGTTTGTAGAGCCTGCGAATCTGATTGGTGTGATTGGTGTTTTTAAGAAAAATTTCGTTTTCAATATTGTCCATGGTTTCAAATAAACTCAAAGATTCATCATCAAAGCTTTTCATAATGACCAAAGCTATTTTCAAAGCAACTTTTTCGGGAGAACAAACTTCCTGATGTAATGAAAGTTCTTTTTTTGTTTCCGAAATACTTTTAGCCTTCATTCTGTGCACTGTGATAATTGTATTGTCCAAAAGAAAAATTCCGATTTTGGTACTGATATCGCTTATCGTGTTAAGGTTTTTTCTTTCCAGCTCGGTACTTTCGCGCAAGAGGAAAAATTTCACATTTCCGTCTTCCTCATATTTAGGTAAGTGATTGGGATCTAGAGTATCTTCAAGAAGGAGGTTGTTGATTTCATATCGCTCATGAAGATATTTCATGTCTTCTTCAGTAGGGGCTTCCACGTCTATCCATTCGCAACCGGAATCTCTGTAAATTGTATCTATTGGCATAAAGTAAATTTACTGTTAAATTTGAAATAGTATGTATTAAATAAATTTTATCTTTACCAAAATTAGAAAAATCAATATGATTAAAAGTACAATAAAAGGAATTGGTTTTCATGTTCCCGACAACGTTGTTACCAATGATGATTTAGCGAAATTAATGACCACCAATGACGAATGGATTACTGAACGAACAGGTATCAAGGAAAGAAGGTACCGCATCAACCGAAACGACTCTCAGGAAACTACTGCTTATCTTGGTTTCAAAGCTTCTGAAAAAGCAATTCAACACGCTGGTTTAACAGCAAAAGATATCGATTATATTATTTTTGCGACGCTTTCTCCGGATTATTATTTTCCTGGATGTGGCGTTTTATTACAGGACATGTTGGGTTGCGACACCATCGGAGCTTTGGATGTAAGAAACCAATGTTCGGGTTTTGTTTACGCGATGAGTGTTGCGAATGCTTTTATTAAATCAGGAACTTATAAAAATATCTTGGTTGTAGGCGCCGAAATTCATTCTTTCGGACTTGATTTTTCTGATGAAGGGAGAGGGGTTTCCGTTATTTTCGGAGATGGAGCAGGAGCGATTGTACTTTCTGCAACGGAACATGAAAATGCAGGAGACATTTTAGCGATGAACATGCATTCTGAAGGGAAATTTGCAGACGAATTATGCACTCAGTTCCCTGGCTCTAAATTCGGATGGAGTGACAGAATGAGGCTGGAGCCGGAAAATGTGACTAACAAAGAAGTTTACCCGATTATGAACGGAAATTTTGTTTTCAAACATGCGGTGACAAGATTCCCTGAAACAATGCAGGAAGCTTTGAATAAAGCAGGAAAAACAATTGATGATCTGGATATGTTTATTCCGCATCAGGCGAATTTGAGAATTGCTCAGTTTATTCAACAAAAGTTTGGTTTACCGGATGAAAAAATTCATAACAATATTCAGAAGTATGGAAATACAACAGCTGCTTCGATTCCGATTGCTTTATATGAAGCAATAGAATTAGGAAAAATCAAAAGAGGGGATCTGGTTCTTCTTTCTGCTTTCGGAAGCGGTTTTACATGGGGCAGTGTTTTGTTTGAATATTAATTGATTCTTTTCTTTTGTCTTGAAACAAAAGAAGCTAAAATTCAAGACTGGAATTCCGGCTAAAATAAAATTTGCTCGCTAAAAATTCTTAACTCATGCGAGTAGAGATACATTTATTTTCAAGATTTGACTTGCACTCTAACATAAGAATTTTTTTAACGTTCATAAAGTTTATCTTATTAACGCTTCCATTTCTTAATCAATAAAATGAAAATTCCGCTGAAAATACTTTCAGCGGAATTTTTTGTATTTTAAAACTAAAGATTAAAGGCTCTTCAATAGTTTTTCAGTATCTGCAGTATCTTCACCTGCTGCTTTACCAAGCTCAATTGATTTTTGTGCCCAGATTTTAGCATTTTTCTTGTCTCCTATTTTATTGTAAAGATTTGCCAAAGTATCTGTATTGGCATAGCTTTCTTTTTTATTTACAGATTCCTGTGCCCATTTTACAGCAGTTTCTAAAGAAGATTTTGTAGTGACATTTTCAAAGAAGTTCCAAGCTAAAGAATTAAGCTGGTCTGCATTTAAAGCAGAAGTATCCTGATTAAGCTCCAATGTCATTTTCTCGTATGTCGCAATATCTTTGTCTTTTAAAGCTCGGTTTGCTTTCGCTCTTTTCAAGATTTTTTCAGATTCATCTTTTGTAAGGAATTTTTGGCTTTCAGAAAGAAAGTAAGCGTCATCCCATTTTTTGGTATCGGTATTGTAAGCTTTTGCCATCACTGCATTGATTTTTACGTTTTTATCAATGGCAGCGTATTGCTGTTCAGGAACCAATTTGATAATGTCGGCTTTTCTTTCTGTGAAAATTTTGTAGGGAGCGCCTTCCGTACTTTTCATTGCCTGAAAAAGAAGTCCTAAATTATCTTGATTAAATTCAGGCTTTGCAGCAAAATAGCGTTCAATCACTTTATTAGAAAAATCTACATCATTATAAATGGTAAGATTGGCAAGATTTAATAAAAATTCAGGGTCTTTTTCGCCTTTTTCGAATTTTTGTTTCAAAGCAGTCAATCTTTTATTCGGATCTCCTGCATCCATTGCAAACTGGATGAAATCTTTTTCTTCTACGTAACCAATTGTTCTGTGAACTTCTTCACCGTCACCGTTAATGAAAAGATAAGTAGGAAATACCTTAACATTGTATTTTTTTGCCAGCTCAATTCCTTCCCCTTTTTCCATATCGATTTTTGCATTTACAAAATGCTCATTGTAATAATCACCAACAGGTTTTAACGGAAAAATATTTTTTACCATTAATTTACATGGTCCACACCAAACGGCATAAGCATCGATAAAAACAAGTTTGTTTTCTTTCTTTGCTTTTGCTAAAATAGTTTTGAAGTTACTGCCTTCTTCAAATTTAATTCCCTGTGCAAATGCAAGTGCTGCAACGAACAGGAATGATAATATCGCTGTTTTTTTCATGAATTTTTTTTGTTGGATACAAATGTAATAATTAAGTTAAATAATTATTCTCTTTTTAATGAAAATAAGTATAAAGCATTGGAAATTAACCAAAAATAAACCCGTAACGTTATGCTACGGATTATTTGATTATCTTGAACCTCCTACTTTAGTGTTTGGTTTTGTTTCTTTGCTGCTGTAGTCTGTTGGTGAAGCTGCAGTGTCTTTTAAACTTTTCGGGGTGTCGGTTTCAGGAGTTGTTGCTTCAGAATTGGCTGCGGCAGAATCTCCCTGATGATTCCTTAGTGAATCTTTATTGTGCTCTGCTTTGAATTCTTCTCTGTTTTCTTTCTTGTCGGCACAGCTTCCTAAAGTTATTAAAGCTAAAACAACTCCTATTCCTAATTTTTTCATAGTAAAATGTATTTGTTGGTTAATCAAATATAAAAAATCTGCCGAAATTTTTCAGCAGATTTTGTGTTATTCAAAGAAAATTGCCTATTTCATGGGCGTTGTCGCTGTATCAACAGGTATTTTCATCGTATCCGGACTTTGCATAGGTGTTGAAACTGCCGTTGTATCAACTGGTGTAGTTGTAACGTTCATTGAATCTTTATCTGATGACATTGATGGTTCTTTTGAACCACAACTGGTCGCGATTAAGCCTAATATAAAGACTGTTAACATTAATTTTTTCATAATATTTTATTTTTTGGTGTGATTTAACAAACCCAATTATCATTCCAAAAAACGCCATATTTTTATTAAAAATGGATAAAATTTGTTAAATTACTCTTCCTATAATTGATGTATCGTAGTTTTACGACATGAAATCGTAGAATTACTACAAATTTTTAAATTTTGAGCTTAAAACGTAAAATGTATTTCCGCAGGTTCTATCTTTGGACTATAAAAATCAAACAAAAATACTAACGAATTAAAATTTACAAATCATGGCAGCAAATTCAAGAGGAATTTTAAAATTCAACGGCGGCGAAGGACAGAAATTATTAAAGCTGAACTATAGCGTTTCAAGATCTACGGATGTTTCCGGAAGAGTAGCATCCGATCCATCGAATGCGATTATCAAATTAACAGTTGAGGCAACAGAAAAATCTGACATCCTTGAATCATTATTAAACGGAAAATACAAGCCAACTACGGGTGAAGTGACGTTCAACAAATCTCATGAAGAAGGAACATTGATTACTTTAACCTGGGAGAACGGTTATGTGATCCAGCACGAGGTGGAATTTGACGCAGTAGACGAAAACTCAATGCTGATCAGCTTTGTAGTGAGTGCAGAGAAAATCAACTATGGAGGCGGAGCTTACGAAGGACTTTGGCCATCAAGCTAAAATTATTAAGCTTTTAAATATTTTTATACAAAGTAAAGGTTGTCTTTTTTAGGCAATCTTTTTTATTTTAAATTATGAACTCAATCAATAAGACTAATCTCCCCTTGTTAATTTTCCTTAATTTTTTCCTAAAGGGTTCTTAAATTTTATTCGCGCATTTGTGAGATTTTTGTTTAAAAAATTATTAAACCTGTTATTAATAAAGGGATTTAAGGTGTTTTGTTTCCTAATCGTAGTTTTACTACATCAAATCGTAGTATTACTACAAAATATGAGATTTCCCAGATTTGTTCGTCTAAAAGAAATCAATGGCTCTATCTTTGAATCATACAAATCACAAAGTATTAATTTAATTAAAATTTATCATTATGGCAGCAAACTCAAGAGGAATCTTAAAATTCAACGGAAGCGAAGGGCAAAAATTATTAAAGCTAAACTATAGCGTTTCAAGATCTACGGATGTTTCGGGACGTGTCGCTTCAGACCCTTCCAATGCAATCATCAAATTAACTATCGAAGCAACAGAGAAATCTGACATTTTGGAAAGCTTGCTTAATGGTAAGTACAAACCAACTACAGGTGAAGTTACTTTTAACAAATCTCATGAAGAAGGAACTTTAATTACTTTGAACTGGGAGAATGGTTATGTGATCCAGCACGAAGTAGACTTCGACGCAGTAGATGAAAATTCTATGTTAATCAGCTTTGTAGTAAGCGCAGAAAAAATCAATTATGGAAATTCTGCTTATGAAGGTATTTGGCCGGGAGTATAATTTCCTGCTATGATAATGCATAATGTGTATGGGTATAATTATTCATACACATTTGTATTCTACAGCAATTTCTTTCTTAAAGTTAATTTTTCACTACTCAAAGCTTTATTCATGAATCAGAATGACGTTCAAGAATTTCTCGATTTTGGTGCGTTTAAATATGCTTGGTACAGAAATGGAAGATATTCTGTAAATGTGAAGTCATACCTCACTTTAGGCAACGGAAAGGCCAACGAAACGGAAACTGAAGAAATCTGGGAAATCGTTCCCGGAGAATACAGACACCTCGAGATTTTTATTTCAGATAAAAAGTATATTCGTTTTGATTCTCAGATGAAACCTTTTTATGAAATTATCGATCAGGTGAATTCTGCAACAAGTCATCTTTCTGTCTTTTTAGAAGAAGATAAAACCATTGAAAAAGTAGAAAATGAAAACGAAATTACCGAAAAATGGGAGGAGATAAAACGCAAAGAACTGCGTTTTTTGCAGCTGGTGAAAGATTCTTATAACGAAATTATCAGCATTTATGATAAAGAATTCGAAAGAATTGAAGATAATATTAAAGCAAATCTTCTTTATCAGATTATATTTTATCCGTTTCCGGAAGCCGGAGTTAATTTTAAAAATGAAGATGAATTTAAAGAAAGAGAATTTCTTTCAACACTTTTTCCGGGTGAGAAAATTGTTTACAGTTCAGATTATCAGTTTCTGAATGATAAAGATCATTACCGGATGAATGTAAAAGGAAAAGTAAAAAGCCACACCGGAGATTTTGAAGAAATTTATGCTTCGAAATATCAGAAAGCTTTAGATATTCCTTTGGATTATGATTTGATGATGGAAGGAGAATATCATTACAATCATGATTCGGTTTTATCAGAAGTTATTTTTCATGTGAAAGAGAAGCTTAATGATAAAATGTTGTATGTCTGCAGATATCATATTCAATTAATACAATAAATATGAGCCAACTGTATATCGCACAAGAAACTCCGCTGATGTGCACAAGCGGAAGAAGGCTGATCGGAATTGGGGTCAGCTCACAATCCACTGTTTATCTGAAAGGCGGTTCAAAATTGGTAGCTACCGAAGAAGACCGTTTCAAAGATAATTTTATCTGTCCGCAAATGATGGTGGCCGGAGCTGTTGCCGGAATTGGTATCGCTGCAGCTTTTGGAGGAGGTTTGTTCGTTCTTGCGGCGGCAGCATGGGCCGGAAGCGCATTGATTGATGATTGTCTCAATATTTGTTCGTTTCTTACTAAAGGAAGCGACTGGAGTAATACCCATCCGAAAGTAAGAGTAGAAGGCAAAAAACCGCTCCTTCAGAATTCTACGTTAAATTGTTTTTTAGGGGGAACGGTAAAGTTTCATCTTCCGACGGCTGAACAGATAGAAGAGCTGAGTAATGCTGCAGCAATGGCTCAGGATTCTTATAATGAGAACCCGGTTTCGAAAGATAATGAAGAATCCGTAGCTGTACAAATCGGTGACTACACAAGAATCAATACAGATAACCAGGAGGAGCTAGATGCAATTTTTGGTGAAGGGAATCTTAAAACAGAGGATTTTGATACCAATGAAACCGACGGATTCTTTGCATCTCTTTATTATAATGAAAAAACAAATAAATATTTTGTTGCTTTCCGGGGTTCTGAGCCAAAAGGAGCACAGTTTTATCACGACTGGTTTATAGAAGATGGCGGACAGGCATTTGGTTTTCAGACTCCCCAAATTCAAAAAACAATGGATTTAGCCGACAAAATGGATACAGCTACCAACGGAAATGTTGCCTTCACAGGACATTCTCTGGGCGGAGGAAACAGTGCAATGGCTTCCTACTACACAGGATTGCCGGCTTATACTTTCAACACGAGAGGCGTTCATGATAATACGCTTAATTATTTAGATGAACATGGTGCTGTAGGATCAACTTCAAATATTACAAATTACAGTACTAGTAACGATATTCTTAATGCTCTTCAGAACAACAGAGAAGGTCTGTTATCCACACTTGCAATTTCAAGAATTCCCGGACTGAATAATTTAGCACTTTTCGGGGGCTTGACAGGCGCAGTTCCTCGTGCATTAGGAGAGCAAAACGAAATTTTCGGATACATTCCGGATAATGAAGGAATGAATCTGAAAACCTTCGGAAGCGGTCACAGTGCATATGCAGATGCCGTTGAAGCGATGATTGCGACAATTAATATGAATGTAATTGCAACAAACTCATAATTCATGAAAAAAATAATTTTTTTAATCTTTTTTACCATGACCTTATTTTCCTGTCAAGACACCAGATCGAGAAAAACTCAAAATAAAGAGCAATATCCTCCACAAAAATTATTTGAAGGTGCACAACTTGATGCTGCTCAGAAAATTTTTAATGAAGATAATTCTGGTTTAGGAAAGGAATTAAAAGATAATCCGAGTGTGGTAAACCAACTGAGTGATGTGAAAAACTACGGATATACTCTGCTGATGTACGCATCTATTCTTGAGAATCTCGAAGCAATGAAAATTCTTTTAGATAATGAGGCTGACCCGAATATTGTTATTCCTCATCGTTTTATGACTCCGTTATCACATGCCGTGGGAACAAATAATTATGAAATGGCAAAATTATTATTTAACTATAAGGCAAATCCTAATCCAGCAGTAGGTAATAGCCCGCTTCGAGCCGCAATGTTTTTGGGAAATGAACAAACAGAGAAAAAAATGATTGATTTTTTGCTGGATAATGGTGCGGATATTAATCATATTTCTTACTTGGGTGATAATATAATGGAAGCCGCTGCAAGAAGTAATATCGAAACTGCACAATATTTGATGGAAAAAGGAGGTAGCCCGAAAATAAAAGGTACTGAATTTTCTCCGATGGCTCTTTATCTGGATTCTCAGGATAAGAAAGGAACCAGAGTGAAAAATTCTAAAAATGCATCTTATTTTGATAAGATTTCATTATTCAAAAAACAGCTTACAGAAAAATACAATATTGTTTTTCCTGTAAAAAGAGACGAAAAAACAGAAGCAGAACTTAACGTAAAATTATATGAAAATCTGAGCGAAAAAGATAAAAAAACAGCCAATTTTAATAACAATTATGGTGAAAACCGCTATAAAAAAGATAAGGAGATGGCAGCTCAGTAATGTTATGAAAATTAATTAAAGATAATCGTAGTTTTACTACAAAAATTAATTTTAGGATGATTTAATTTTTACGAAAACATCATTATTATTAAATTTAAGATATATAAGATGAGAATGTTAAAGGATTTCGTTTTTTTAAATCGGATTCTGTTGAACTAAAAAATGTCAGAAAAAAACCTCATTCACAAGTATAAAGAAAATTATTATGTTTCAGGATAATACTACAACACCGAAAATGCCGCAAGACGTAATGTCGAATGCTGCGCAGAACCTAAAAGAAGAAGCAACTTCAAACGTTGTAAGCAAATCGACTGAGAAAATTAAGGAAGCTGGGTCTAAGATTACAAAGCCCATGAATTCGGTAAAAGATTCTTCAGGAATGTTTATGAATCAGGTTGCTCAAACAAACAATCCGTCTTTAGTGGAAGATAAAGTCTGGTCAAATCAGCCTACCTCAAAAATTCATAATGCATTAGCGATTGCGACCAGCCAGATTTTAGGCATCAACAGAGTTGTAAAGCTTGATGTGATAGTAGAGGGAAAAGAAATTAAACATTTTAAACATTTTAAACTTCATCAAAGTGCCACAAAACATCATGAATTCAGCATTACCCTTGCTCATGATACTCTTGGCGCACCTGAAAATCATAATCTTGAAGAAGCTCAAAACTTTTTAGGAAAAAGACTTACGGTTATTTTCAAATACAAAGATGTGATCGACGGCCCTGAAAGAAATTTCGTGGGAGTGATTACAGAAGTTGGATTCAGTCAGGAAAAAGGGAGCTTGGGAAATATTGTTTTAAGTGGTTTTAGTCCGACGATATTATTAGATGCAGCACCACATATTCAGAGTTTTGGTGGAGCACAGCCAATCAGCTTAAACAGTATTGCCGATCATGTGATAAAAGAAGGATTAGGCGGAAATAAATTCGATTTCAGAGTTGATGCTCAATACGGGAATGTTTCATATAGTTCTCAATACGAAGAAACACACTACAATTATTTAGCAAGAATTGCCGAAGCTTACGGTGAGCAGTTTTTCTACGACGGTGAAGTTCTCCATTTCGGAAAACTTCCGCCAGCTGAACAACCTGTGAAACTTACTTATGGAAGCAATGTAAGCGATATCAAAGTAAAAATGAAGGCACAGCATGTGAATCCGTCATTCTATGGCTATAACAGCAGCAAAAACGAAAAGCTCACAACAGGAAGTTCAAAAATTACCCATGCTTCAGATATTGCAAAACGGGCTTACGAAATTTCAGAAAAAACATTTACCACGCCATCTTTAAGAGTAGCTCCGATAAAAGCAGCCTCTTTTATGGACATTGACGCTTCACAAAAAGGAACAGCGGGAAGCAAAGCTTCTCAGGTTTTTATTACTTCGGGAGAAACGACGGTTCCGTTTCTGTATCCGGGATGTACGGCAGATGTAGAAATGAGAAAGGCAGATACCAATCAGACCTCTTATTTTACAAAATTGATGATGGTAGAAGTAATCCATGAAGTAGATGCAAGAGGCTATTATACTGGAAATTTCGAAGCAATTGCAGCAGACAGCGGCTATATTCCACGTCCCGAATTTGAAAGCCCGAAAGCTGAAGCTCAGTTTGCAAAAGTGACTGAAAATGCCGACCCTTTAAACCAAGGAAGAGTAAAAGTTCAGTTTGACTGGCAAAGCGGGCAGGATACTTCGGAATTTATCCGTGTAATGACTCCTGATGCAGGAAGCAGTGATAAAGTGAATAAGAACCGTGGATTTATGGCAATCCCGGAAATTGGAGATCAGGTAATTGTCAATTTCGTTCATCAGCATCCCGACAGACCATTTGTGATGGGCGGAATGTTTCATGGTGGAGTCGGCGGCGGAGGCGGAGCTGGAAATAACATAAAAAGCTTATCCAGCAAAAGCGGTAATATCATCTGTCTGAATGACGGAGCTGGAATTGAAATTAAAGACAGGAACGGAAATCATGTTACTCTAAGCGGAACGGGAGATGTTACAACTTTTGTGAGTAATGATAATAAAGAGGATATTGGGAATAATCATACAACAAATGTTGGAACCAAAACTATCATTAATGTAGGTAAAGATCAGAGTATATTGACGATGGATAACGCCGGAAATATTTCTCTGGAAGGAAAAACACAGATCGAACTGAAAGTCGGCGAAAATAAAATTACCATAAAGCAAGACTCGATTACGATTTCTGTAGGTAGCGGAATGCTGGATATGAATTCTCAAGATAATGCATTGCTTGTTACCCAGAATAATCTTAGTCTGCACAGTAAATCAAATACATCGATTAATGCAACAGGTAACACTTATGTTACAGGAACACAAGTGGATATAAATTAAATATGAAAGCTGTAAAATATAAAGTTGAAAAGGGAGAAAATTTAAAATCTATTTCAGAAAAATTTAAAGTAGATGTAGAAAATTTAAAATCATTTCATAACTCGCGTTCGGGTATGTCTAATCTGATCGTGTCTGATGAGTTGCCACTTCATTTAGACAGTATTTTTATCAATCAGAATATTTTTGAAAAAGAAATTATTGAAAACAAGAATTTTGAAAAAACGATGCTAAAAAATTTGGCAAGATACCGCTGTGAGCAACTAAATATAAGTAGAATAAACAATGAAATAATAACATTATCGGCAAACACCTATTCAGAGTTTCTTGTCTCATATTTAGATCATACGAGAATTTTGGGTTTTGACATGACGGACTTTACGTTTTCTGTAGATCCGGTTGTATATGAAAAGGGGGTTTTATTTGCTCAAAAATTAGAAAAATTAAAGCTACCTATTACTTTTAATGTTACAGAAGAAGGTTTATCCGGAGAAATTCTGAACTTCGACGAAATTGGTAAACGGTGGATTAAGTTCCGTGATTTTGACTTAAAAAACGAGGAGATATATCAACAATTATTATCTCAAGCACCTAAACAGGCTGAAGATATTATTGCCACAGGAGATAAAGAATTTTTAGAGAAAAATAATTTTTCGAAAATGCTTGATAAAAATTTGTTTTTTCATGTTTTCCTAAGAGCATATGCCGGCGAAAGCTTACAGAATTATGAAATCACTCAATTTTCTCAACTCTTCCCAAACATAAATCTTAAAACTGATGTAGTGAAAAGTAAAGTGAGTGAAGATTCAGAATTTGTTACTTATAGATTGGTAGGAACTCTTGATAAAAAAAATCTCTCAGAAGAACAGCTGAAAAATATGTATGATACAATTTATAAATCAACCATAAAATATAACTATACGGAGTTTGATTTTATATATCGAATTACTTACACGATTGAAAAGAAAACAAATCTGCTGCAACAAGGAAAAGCCTCTATTGCAGAGAAAATTAAAAATAATTTTGAAGTAATTACAGAATATAATATAAAGAAAGTTGAAGTTTAAAAAATTCTGATGGAAAAAAAGTTTGAATTTAGACAATTTAGCATTTTAGCCTGGGCGGTGACATTGTTAATGTTTTTTGCGGCACTAATCGTCTTTATCAGCACAGATTATATTTACAGCATGGTAAACAGTACGACCCAGCAAACCTACCTTGTAATTTTTGGCTTATCGATGTCGTTGTTTATTATTGTAGGAATCAATTTGTATTTTTCTAAAATAATTTCAATAGCCGTAAAACAAGATTCAATTGTAATTGATGATACCAAAACTAAAACAAATACAATATTACAAAAGAAAAATATTGAAAATTATAATTTTAATATCACCCGAAAAGGAATACTTGATATTTTGAGAATCAAATTAGATAATAGGAATATGTGTTTTTGGTTAGCTGGTATTAGCTTTAATCAGGAAAATAAAAAAGATATCAAAAATAAAGGAAATCTTCGGCAAGAACTCAAAACCCACTTACCAAATAAGAATATAAAAACCTCTTCAGATCACATTATAGTGTTTTTTGCTAATAAATTTCCATTTATTATGCTTTTTGTAGCATTGGTGATTTTCATTTTGGGATTGATTTATATAATTAATTTATGATTAACGATTATTTATGAAGGAATTTTGAATAAAACATAAACTAATTTCTTTACAATAAATTACTGAAAAATATGATTAAAGATACAATTACAATATCTGTATTCAATACAAAATATAGTTTATGGGCTGCAATAATTACAATATTTTTTTTGTTGCCTGCAACTATATTATTTATTAAATTTTTAGATATAAAATATACTACCAATCAAACTCAATTAATCATTTTATGTCTTTGTTTGATATTTGGTTTTTTGATTATCGTAATGAAAAGTACCATGCAAAAAATAGATATTTTAAAAGAAGATAATAATCTGTTGGTAAAGTATGATAGCGGAGAGAAATTATTATTATCACAGAATTTGAATTATAATATCTACAATTACAATTCTAGAAAAGCTTTTATGATAAGAATTTCAGATGGCGAAACAACAAAATTTTTTTTGTCTCCGGATATAAATTTAAAACCAGAAGTTGAAATTCTTTTTAATGGCTATATCAAAAAGAAAAATACGAAAGATTTTAATGCATTAGCATTTCCAATAATTATGTGTTTTGCTTACTTTATAATCAGTGTAGTATTTGTACTATTTATTCCTAAATTTTAAAATTATGGCAGTTTCATATATTCCAGAAAATAAAGTGTTTGCTGTATGTACTTTTCAATTAAGCTCTAAATCTCAGAAATTTTCTCATAGCAGAAGTGCTTTTAATGTATATTATGAGAATAAAAAGCAGCCAGTGCTTACTGTGGATGATAAAAATATTATGGTGGAATTTAAGTGTAAATCTCCTGCAAATATGATAGGTTCTCTATTGGCATTTGGTGCAGGTTTACTCTTATTTGCTACTGGACCTATTGGATGGGTAATTGCTGCTGCTGTTGCAGTTGTTGTTGTAGGTGTAGCTATTGCAATTATTACGCATAAATGTACGGATCCACTGAACGGTGGGAATTGGTTTTTAGCACATAATTCTGTTAAAATCAACAAAGCTTCTGCCATTACTAGATCCTCTATCTTAAAATGTGGTAATCAGGGGATTCTTACACCTTTTTTTGATGAAGCTTCAGCAAATGCTGCTGCAAGCTCTATTGCGAATAAAAACAGATGGGAATTAGGAATCAACATTGTAGCTTCTTTTGGAGCTGGATATTTTCTTCCAAGTTCTTTCGCAAAATGGGGTACAGCATCAGTAGCCGGAAAAATTTGGATGGCGGGTGGAAGATTTATTGCCGGATTTGCAGTTTTTAGTGGAATTAATTATGCATTTAGAGGAGGTATTAGATGGGGACACGAAAACATGGGTGATGTAAGCGATAATATTACGTATGATCGAATGAATAACCACAAAGAAAATGTCATTAATCAGGAAACAGGAAAAGTTGAAGAAAAAGATATTGACCAAAATAGCTTATTTGGCGCTCCTTCAAAACCAGATGATTTTGTACAGGATTCGGAAGATATTATTGAAATTAAAAAAGAAAGTGGGCCATGGTATAAGATTACTTCTTATAAAAGAGGTACTGTTGCAGGTAAAATTACCAATATTGTAGAGTCAAGAAGAGTGCATGTTGATAACGTTAATTTTCAGCGACAGTTGGAAAGCTTAGATGGCCTTAACCGACAACAGTTACGAACTAATCCTTTAGCAAGACAATTATTAAACGATCTCAATAGCGGAAGATATCCGGAATGGCGAAATGCTGCTACACATTACAACAGTGGAAGGATGAATCCCAGTATGATTGATGATGGGAGAACTGTTGCTGCTGAAAATGCAAGAAACAGTTTAAACAGTTTAAAGTCTAATTCAGTACAGGGCGCATTATTTCTAATACCCTTTATAGGAACCATTTTTTCGGAAGAGGCTCGGGTAGATTTGGCACAAGGAATGGCAGCGGATTTAGCAGCTGAGCCTAACGGAAGTAAACTTGTTGCCACTACTCCTGTTGATTAATTTAGTATATATGATCCGTTGATTATTAATTACAGTTGAGAATTATTTCTTCCTCATTCTTATCCTCTAAATCAATAATCTTTTCTGGAATAAGTTTATTGGGCAATAGATTTCCGGCAGGTCTTATCCATTCTTTTACGCCAAAAAGAAAATCCAGTTTTGTATGTGGAGTTTGAAAACTGATGAGTTCACCAAAATGATTAGGATGACCTTTACTTGGGATTTCACCTACAACTTCTGCCAGTTTGTTGTCTAAAACCATTACGCCAAACATCATAGCACTTGAAAATGTATTTTTGCCAACAACAACGTAGGTCTTTCCTTTAAAGCGATTCTTGTTTTCAGAAGGTTTTATATTGCGGGATCTTATTGAATAGTAATCACCATTTCTAATCTTTTCATACTGAAGATCAGTTTTGCCCATCCCTTTTAGAAAATCTGAATATTCTTGGCTCTTTTTGAATTTCCCTTGGTAACTTTTGTATGGCTTATCAGAAAAATAATCAATCAGAAGATTTGCTATTGCAGAATTTCCTCCTGAATTATTGCTTACATCAATCACTAATTTTTCGACATTATCGTTTTTGATCTGCATAAAAATACTGTCAAGTTTTTGCTTCCATTCTTTTAACGGGAAACTCCTGCCTTCATTAAATGTATTTACGCTCAGATAGGCAGAATTCTGAATTTTTTTGTATTCTAAAGGTCCTGAATTTTTGTTTTGAGAAGACGCTTTTTTTTCAGCATCTTTTTTCTGAAGTTCCTGAATTGAAAGACTTTTTATAGTGGTTTTCATTCCACTTTTAAATTCGAATAGATAATCATCTTTAAAGAAATAACAATATTTACTGATAACGGCCCAAAACCGGTCAACCGCTATTGAAATTCTTTCCTCTTTTGTTCCCGGAATGTTCTTCGCACAGTTTTCTAAAATCTCCTTGATGGGAATACTGTTTAAAGCAACAACTTCATCTCCGGTTTTCAGATTTTTGTCGGAATAATCTTCCGTCAAAATCATTTTTTCATTTTCATATTTAAATTTTAATGGCAGTACCTTATTGTTCTTTTTTATGCTGTCTGTTACACAAAAATCACTCATACTGCTGTGTTCATCATTTAGAGTAACAATTAAAGGCTTTGCTAGATAATAAAAATCCCTTTGTGTCATCCCGTCTTTCAGGGAATTTCTGATGTAGGTATATTTCTTTTCGAATTCTTCTTTTGAAATTTCGGTAAACGGACTTACATGTGCATTCAGAATTTTTTCTTTTATAAAATCAACATCCTGATCAAGCTGTTGTTTAGTGAATTTCTTATTGTACAAATCATTGCAGACTTTTTGTGCAGAAATTATATTTATAGTTAGTAAACAAAATACAACAAACGTAGTTTTCATCAAGAGCAATTTCAGATTAATCTTGCGAAAATATAAAATTTGATTTGAATACCAATAAATAAATCTATTTTTAGTGATTTAATTATATCAGGTAAATATTTCTGACCTTAATTTTTCATTCACAAAATTGAAATACGAAACCTTTTCCTTGAGCTTGGTAATCTTAAAATAAACGCCGGGTAGTTTATTATATTGGCTTTATTACTTCAAAAAGATTCATTTTCATAGAAGAATAATCAATTTGTTTTTTAAGGATCATACCATTTTTTATAGCAACATTCTGGGAACTTTTGTTGTTGGGATGAATAATTGAAATTAATCGTTCATGGAAATTATTTTTAAAAGCAAAGTCTTTGCATTTGTTGGCGGCTTCAATTCCGAAACCTTTTCCACGAAACTCAGGAAGAATAGAGTAGGCAATTTCCAATTCAAATTGATTTTCAACTTCACGAACCAATAAACCACATTGACCAATGAGTTCATTAGTCTCTTTTAAGACTAATGCATTTTGTCCGCCAAGATTGTTTTCATAACGATGAAAAGTCCATTCAAACCATTTTTCGCAACGTTCTTTTGGTCTTTTGTAATTATCCATTCCGAGCATTTTTGTGGTGTGTTCGTCTTTGAATAATTCAAGCCAGCTTTCAAAATCCGAATGTTCTAATTTTCGGAAAAGAAGTCTTTGAGTTTGCTGATTAGTAAGAAGGTATTTCATTTTAAAAGAAGCTATTGATGTGACGACAAAAATTTTGATGGAGAGTAATTATTACGAGGCAGTTTTTTAGTTAAAATTGTAAGGATATCCAATTTCGTTCAGGTCTTCTTCAAGCTGTTTCCAGTCTTCAAGTTCTTCAACGATTGATAAAACCATTTTTTTTGTTAAAGTTTTTCCATTATAAACTTCTGTCACCGGTTCCAATGCTATTCCAGTTCCTATGGCGTTTTCATGATAATATTCTGTCGCCCAATCAATATAGGTTTGCGGGTTTCCATCAAAAATATTCAACATTTCTTCTGAATTGTCGTTGTAGTTTTCTACTTGGCCAGTTTTCCATTTTTCATTTTCGGTTGTCCAGATACAAAAAGTTGTTCCGATAGTTTTTACAGGTTCTCCAAAAATAAATTCATTAAAAATTGAAGGTAAGTTTTTTGTTAATTGCTGCTTTTCCTGTTGCGGATATTCATGAGCAAATCCATTGATTACACAACCATCTTGTCTGAATAAAAGTAGTACAAATGCACAATCGAAGCACATCCAGCCCCGCTTTTGGTAAGAACTTGTTATCTGTAGGCTATTTTCACTTCTTTTCTAATTCAACGTCATCATATGATTTATATTCATTTCCAGTTTTGTTTATGTAAATAAGTTTGTCATTTAAAATAACAGATGCGATTCCGTTTGAAAAACTTTTCTCTATCTTATCATATTTTAATTGAATAGCTTCTTGACCATCTCTGTTTACAAACCCATATTTTCCATTTAATTCAACTCCAACCAAATCGTCTGAAAAATAAAAGTTAATCCAATCATATTTTATTGGGATAATGGCATGATTGTTCTTATCGACATACCCATATTTATTATTCAATTTCACTCCGGCAAGTCCATCAGTTAAATACATTGCTACCCAATCGTACTTAATTGGAATCATTTCTCGTCCATTTTCATCAATATATCCATACTTGTTATTTAGTTTTACTTTAGCAAGACCATCTTTAAAACACTCAATTCCATCGTATTTTTCAGAGGAAATAGTTTTTGCATTTGCTAATTCAATAAATCCCCATTTATCTTCGGAGTTAACTTTGAAGTACGTTTTTTGAGAGTTATCAATGTCACAAGTCAAAATTTGCGAGTATTTGACAGGAAAAATAATTTTTCCGGAATTATCAATAATTCCATACTTTCCATTTTTTTGAACAAAAGAAAAATTATTGTCAATCTTGGTAATTTTGTCGTATTTTGATTTTTGTGCGAAACTATTTAGCGTTGATATTATCAAGATAGTGTTCAAAATTTTTGTCATCATTTTTATTTTTTTTTATTTTTTATGTGGCTTTCAAGTAACGTTTCGGGGCTTGCCAAAGGCGGAGATTTTTAGAACAGAAGCTCAACCGAAGAACTTCAGCCCCGCTTTTGGCAACCTTTGTTATATGCCTTTTTTTAGGTCCCTTGGGTAAACATACAAACGATATTTGATTCAGGTTCAATGAAAATATACAAATCAGCTCCAAAAAATTCCATTTTTTCAAAATAGTTTTTATTCCAATCACTTGCAGGAACTATATTACTTTTTTCTGTTTGTGAACCATTATAAATTTGACAAACGAATTGCATTCTTTTTCCTGATTTAGGACATTTAGGAATATAATGCCCTTGAATCCAATTTGGAATTCCTGAGTTGATTTCCAAACAATAATTATTACTTGGTTGAAAATTAAAATTCTGAGGAATAAAGCTAATTTCTGAATTAATATCAACTTCATCTAAAATAGGCGAACATTTCAAAAGCTCATCTAAATTAAATAATTTAGGTTTTTTGTTATCTGAGTAATCTAAAAATAAAATTTCTGCAGCTAAATAAATTGGATAGGTTAGATGTAATTTGTACGGAAGCCAAGAAAAAGTTGGGTCTTCGTTATTTATGTAACCTAAATACTGAAAAGAAGTAGATATTTTTTCGCTTGGTCTATAGAAGTCGTCAGAAAAATCGCCACCAATCTGATGTAAACCACTTGTGCTTATTATCGATTTTAGTATCGATTTCGGTTGGTAAATTGGCTTTCTATAGTTAAGTTCATTTGGGGCGATTTCCCTTTTTCTTCTATAAATGTCTCTGTTGTCTTCATAATATTCATAGACTTCAATTAGTTTTTCGTTTTCAAAAACAATTTCTGTTCCTCTGCCAAGTTCAATAAGTGTCTCCTGATTTGTAATTTGCGTTTCAATAATTTCTTCATAGTACGAATCGCCTGTAAAGTCTAAGGAGTTTTCAGAAATGTAAAAATGTTCTTTTGTCATCGTGTGTTTTTAAAATAGCATATAACGTTCCGGATATTGTCGAAAGCGGGGATTTTTAGCACTAAAATTCAATCGAAATACGAATGTTGAACCTTGCATAAATGCCCAATCGAAGCCGTTCAGCCCCGCTTTTGGCAATATCTTGTTAGCAGATGTGCACTTCCTTATGTTATTTCAAACATTCACAGCTTCTTTCTCGTTCTGTTCCAATGCCTTCACCCATGAGATACACTTCATCTTGATAACCAGAACCATCATAATCTTGGTTAAAATTATAAGTATCATAATAGCATTTCCCGTTTTTTGAATAACCAATGTATGCTTCTACATATCTCCTTAGTATTATTCCGTATTCATTTCGTATTATATTCCATTTTTTTGAAACAATTCTTACTTTTTTAGGTTCTGCTTTAAACCCTTTTGCTTTAAAGGCTTTTAAGATTTTCCCTTCAAGAATTTTATCGTTCATTTGTGCTATTGGCAAACATACATCGGGGTCGTTTAAGTCTATTTTTCTATCTTTTACAATCATATCAATTTCTCCAACAGCAATGCTTTTGTATTGATAATCACTATCGTATCCAGAAGAAGAAGGTGTGAATTCTAATTTCAATTTATGCTTTCCAGGAGTTAATAAATCAACTTTGTTTTTCAGTTCTTTATAAAGAAGTTTGCCAAAATTACTTTCACTTTCATCATCATTTAAAGTTTCATTTATAGATAATGAAGAAATTGCATGTAGTGTCTCCGGAGATTCTGAAGTACGAGTACTTAGAATATAGTTTCCATCTAAATATAATTTCAAGAAATATCTATTATCCAAATGTTCTTTATCCCAATAATTATATTTCATCTCTTTTACTGTTTTACCAGTTTCAACTATACTTATTAGCTTACTATTTAAAATAGATCTAGGAAAAAATCCTCTGACATGTAATTTGTCGCCAAATGTATAGGTTGTAATGAATTTTGATTCAGGACTTTCTCTAGTTATTACTGAATTCGAAAACACTACTTTTCCTACATATTTTCCATGGAGTGTAGCAAAATCGCCTGTTAATTTTTCTTCTTCAGCAAGTGTTAATTTCGATTTTTGTTTCTCAATATCTTTTGAATCTTGAGCTTGGCTAATTGAGAATGATAGTCCAAAGACTAATAAAAGTAGATGTGCAAATTTCATATATTTATTTAATTTAAATTTATTTTTAAAGTTATGTTAATTTAAAATTCTATTTATACCAAGTTTATTATGGTTGCAAGATTTTTCTGCATATTTGCTAACGTTTCGGGGCTTTGCGTTCGGGCGGGAAATCGAAGCACAAATCTCCAATTTTGCACAAAAGTTCAATCGAAGAACTGTCGTTGAACTTTGCAGTTTAGCCCAATTATTGCAAAACCCTTGTTAGCGGTAGTTTTATTCATTTACAAAAACAATGTTGCTAATAAGTTTTTTGCTTGTAAAAGAATGCTTCGAAAGATAGTCAAATTCAACAACTCGGCGGTTCAAATTTTCAATCCTATTTGTGAGATATTCACTACTAGCTTCAAGTTCTTTAATTAAATTATGCTGTTCTTTTAGGATGTTGTTATTTTCAATCATTTTCTCTTGACTTTGAAGAAGTTTTAATCCTTCTTCTACACTTTTTATTTCTAGTAAACTTTCCGCCTTATTAAATTTTGACATCACTAGATTATAAACTAATTGTAAACCAATTTTTTTCCCTTTCATAGGGCACAATCCTTCGTCAGCATAACGCTGAATACTCATTTTTTCTATTCCTTTTGGTGGAATTACTACTATGTCTTCTTCAATATTCAGTTTTTTAAAATAATTGGAACTAGGAATTATTTCATAGACAAATCTTCCCCCACATTCTTTAGCAAATTTTTCAATTGAATTTTGGGTTTGAATTATTTGAAATGGTTTTTCTTCTAGAAAAGGTTCTACAAGTCTGGTGAACAAATAAATTGTATCTTTTGTATTGTTTTTAATTTCATATTCAATTTCAATAATCCCTCGAACTGAAACTCCATCGCTATTTTGGCTTAGAATTTTTCTATCGAGGGTTGCTTTATTTATTGTTAATGTCTGTCCAAACAATGTTATTCCTATTAGAAATAAAGGAATAGTAAAAATTATTTTTTTCATCTTGTATGTTTCAGTTCGGTTTAAAATTTCTGCCAACGTTTCGGGGCTTTTGCAATGGTGGGGCAATCGAAGCAAAAATCTTCAATTTTGTACAACAGTTGAACCGAAGAACTACCGTTGAACTTTGCAGTTTAGCCCCACTATTGCAAAACCTTGTTAGTGGCAGTTTTATTTATATAATTTCTTCAAATAGCATTGCCTCTTCAAATGAAATTTCTTTTGTTATAAAAATATCTTCTATTCTCACAATTATTTTTATTCTTTCAATAACTTGTTCTGTTTTTTCGCTCAGTCTATTGTTTGGTAAAATTTCCTCATAATAACCAATCGCATTGTGCCATTCATTCACAAATTGCAGGTCTTTCAAATTGTTAAGTTTGATAAAAAGGTGGTGATTATTTTCACGAATTATGTTTGAAAGCAATTTTTTAGTGCCGTCCTTTTTTGCCATCTCTATATCATTGTAAAGTTGCTTTATCGATCCTGTAATTCCCGGACAAAGATTTGTAAAGTCCCAATCTGAATTTTTTATTGCATTTATTTCGCTGTTGCTCCAAAAGCTATCGTTGAGTTCATTGATATAAAAACTGTCGTTAGTTTTTCGTATAAATGAATAAAAAGGAAAAGGGAGAAGGTTCGATAATTTAAGTACTTGTTCATCAGTTGCATTTGAAGGTAGCCAGGATTCGGTTTTGAAGTCCAGTTGAAATTCTTGTAGATAAAATACAGATATTCTCTCAAGCAATTCTATATCTTTTGTATAATCGTTATTTGAAAAAATAAAGTCTTTTATATTTGGATTTTTATTTCTTAAAAAATCAATAGTTAGCTCATTAACTTTACTTTCAGCTTCTGAAACAGATGAAAATTTGTCAATTAGTTGCCCAAAGCCACCATATTTGTATCCATCTCCTTCCCAAAATAAGTATGATTTTCGTATTATTATTTCCATAGTATAGTTGTTTAAGCGGTTGGTATAAAATTACCGCCAACGTTTATGGGCTTTGTGTTCGGGCGGGTTTCGGAGCACAAAGCTTCAATTTATTGCTAAAGTTTATTAGAAGTACAAAACTCCAAGTGATACGTCAGCCCGCCTGACGCAAAACCCTTGTGAGCAGAGTTTTTTAAAAGTCTCGAATTTCATCAAACCAATTATTGGTAGTTTCGTGAGATATATTCAGTTTAGAAGTCTCAACTAACTGGATAATTGCAGTTCCTGTATCTTCTCTTTCAACTGTTTCTATGTTCGGTAATTTATTTATGATTTCTACAAGTCCAACAATTGATGTTTTGACTTCGTTTTCTGTCTTAGCTTTTGCAATTTCTTTTAAAGCTGTTTTGTATGCTTTGGTGGCAATTTTTGCATTTTTGGTTTCCCAATTTGTAAATGGAATTCCATATTCTGTTGTAAACCAAATAGAACTTCTCAATTTAGAAACTGAAGAGTAATCTAATTCTTTTTCCTTTGTTAATTGCTTTAATTCTGCATTTAATCTTTTTCCTGTTATCTCATCAATATTCCAACCGATAAAAGATTTAAAATTATCCCAAGAACTTAGAGATGGAAAATTTTCCAAGTTTGGTGCATATCTTATTCCCAAACGCTTTATGTTTTTGAAGTCCTTTAAACAATTTACGTTTGTAATGTTTCCTGACAAGTTTAAATTTTTTAGATTAGGGAATTGTAACAAACCTTCACAATCAAAAGCTCGTCCTAAAGGTTCAATCGTTATGTCGAGCGAAGTAATTGTATCTAAACTTTTTAAAACGGGTAGTTTATATGGCAATTCTGTTTTTCCCTTTTTCGTACTGGGGTTAATTCTTATGTATGGATTAGAATTATTTGATACAATCTCAAAATTTTCGATATTCCCTGATAAGTTAAGTGATTTCAAACCAAATTGTTTGTCGATATTTTGATTATCCAAAATTAGCTTTATTCTATTTTCGTTTGCTTTAATTGAGAAGCTCCGAATTTGGACATTAGTTAAATCAATTGAAATTTCATCAGTAGGGAACCAAAAGAAATCCTCTATTGCTCTCTTTTTTGACCATTCAATAAAACCAATATCGTTTCCATAATAATAAAAAAATCTTGGCCAATGTCCACCTGCTGGTGTGGTAAATTCATCGAACGCATTCCAATTGATTGGTAACTTTTTTTCGACAAGAACATCAAATTTCTTTTTGTCCATACCAATTTCGCCAATTGAAAAACTTCCTTGTCCAAGTGGGATTTTAAAAATGTGGCTATTTGTACTTGTCAATGAAATGTTTATTGGTTTTTCTCTGTCCATATTAGTCTGTTGTTTGTTGTCCGTTCGCTCCTTAAAATTACTGCTAACGTTTTGGGGCTTTGCGTTCGGGCGGGATTTCGAAGCACAAAAGCTGTTTTTATTACTAATGTTTAATTGAAAAACTACTGTTGAGTTTTGCAATTTAGCCCGCCTGACGCAAAACCCTTGTTAGCTGCAGTTTTTATTTGAATATTAGTTTCCCATAAAATATTGGTCGTAATAATGTCATCCATATTGCATTTGAGTTGTTTATACCTTTTATTTCACATAATCGATTATTGATTTTGTAAAGCCCAAAAAGGCGTACAAAAGGAATTAGTAAAATAAAAATCCAAGTAAAAGGCATTTTGCATATTTTGAGTACTGTGATGTCATTCAGAATTGGAATAAAACTCAAAAGTGGATTTCTGTCATTTTCTTTGAATAACATAAACAAACAGAATCTGAAAAACAGAAAGAAATAAAAAATATAGGGTGAAAATAAAAGTCCAATAAAATATGAATATTCTTTATTAGAGAAAATTTGTTTAAGACAAAAAATAGGAAATTCAATGTAAGGGAAAAAGTCAAATTGAGTTGGATAAGAGCAAATATTGTTCTGCATTTCATTCAGTAAACCAGTCAGACCTTGGTTGTTGCTTTCAGTAGGTATTTGTGGACAAAAATGAATAAATATGTTTCCTAAAATGATTTGTATTATTTGTATGAATATTGGAAATAGCAAAACTATCAAAAGAATAAATCCAAATTTTATTTTGTGTTTATACAATCCTTTAAGCAATAAGATAAAAAATATAGCCCGAACTATTGTAAAAACATAGGAAAATTCAAGGTATTGAATTTGAGCGGGAATGACAAGTTTTAAGATGTCTATAAATAATTCAAATATTAAAAGTATAGTTAAGAATTTAGTTATTGTGTTTTTTAATTTCATCATAGGTTTAATTTTGAACTTTATGTTATGTATTTGTCAAGTTAATATTTGATATTCGGTTTTTGTAAAATTGCAGCTAGCGGTTTTGGGCTTGGCGTAGTGGCGGCTTTACAGCACTACCGTTGATACGAAACACCAAAGTTCAAATTTAGCACAAATCTTCGTACGAAGCACTTCGCCCGCCATTACGCCAAACCCTTGTTATGTGCTGCCTTTCTTTCCTTTTGTTGTTAGTGTCGTAGGCTAAACAACTTAATGCACAAAGGTATAAGTCCAATAGAAACGGCTACAAAAATTGCTACTCTTACATAGTTAAGTGTCTGCCAAAGAGAAGTTCGGTTAATTAGGTCTTTTGCAAGAGATGGATTTTCAGCTACTTTTTGAAAGTCTAAAATGTTTGGTGCAAAATAGGAAAGTGTCCAAACCCTAACTGCAAAATGCACAGCAAATAAAATCAACAGCCAATTTCTTACCGGGTCAATTTTCCAACAAAAAACAATCGCAAGTATGAAAGTGATTTCGTGTAATGAATGAAAGACAATCCAAAAAATTTTCAAACTTGTTCCTTGTCCGTCTAATAAAAGTTTGAAATTGTCAGGCGGTGAAGTTGTCCACTTAGGAACAAAAACAAGCGTTTCAAAAATCTGTGCTCCATTCATTAAAAAGTAAATGAGTGTCGTGATACAAAGCCATAGTTCGGCTCTTGTTATGTATGATGCTGTTATGTTTTCCATTTTGTTCATTTTATTTGTTGTTTAAATTGTCGGTTGTTTCGTTCATAATGGTTGTTGCTTCTGTAAAATACCGTTCAATTATTTGAATTTCTTTTTCTGTAAACGAGGCAATGAGGTCAGTCGTTTTTTGTTGTAGTTCGCTGAAAATAGGTTGCAGGAGTTTCATACTGTTTTCAGGATTGGGAATGATTATCACTTTACGTCTGTCGTCTTTGGTAAACTGTCTTTTTAATAGTTTTTTCTTTTCCAAACGGTCTATTAAACCCGTAACTGCACCTGTTGTCAGTCCTGTAAGTTTAGAAATGTCGCCTGCTGTTAGTTCTTTGTGTTGAAGTATAAGTCCCAAATACTTGTGGTCTGCACCCGATAAACCTGCTTTTCGGGCAATGGCTTCGTGCATAAAAATAGAAGCGTCAGAATACTGTCGGCTTGTAGTTCTGAACTTGTCAACTAAGTTGTTTGATTGTTTATTGCTCATCGTCTAAATATCTTAGTAACAAAGATAAATAGTTTCTAAACAATAATCCAAACGCTTTGAGTAATTTTTTTTAGAATGTCTTAAAATTGTCTGTCGGTTGGAAGTTAGTACGCTGTTCGGTCAAGGTTGCACATAACTCCCAAATTTACGCATTGCGTCAATCCAAACTATATATCATTCGGAAAGCCAATTAAAAAAAACTACTGTATTTTCCTTTGGGGTGTTGATTTATAGCTGTTTATGAATAATTTTTACAAAAATATTTTATGGATTGGCGAATGTTTATTATTTTTGAATAAAACATATATTGATGAAATATTCTCAAATTTTCAGACAAAAGCTCGAAGTTGCACGGTACAGCGAATCGACAATAAAAACTTATATTGCTACTTTATCATCATTTTTCAAATCAATTAATGATACTGCTATTGAGGAGGTAGACGAAACTACTGTTGAAAAGTACTTGTATCGTGAAATAAAAGAAAAAGATATTTCTCAGTCATTTCAAAAACATATTTTAGGAAGTTATAAAATTATTTTATGAAATGATGTTCAATAGAAAATTTTCATTGTCACACTTATACCCGAAAAGAGTAGAGTATTCATTGCCAAAATATCTCAGCAAAGAAGAGATTTTAAAAATGATTGAGCTAACTGAAAATCTGAAGCATAAATCGATGATTAGTCTTCTGTACGGATGTGGTTTGCGGGTAAGCGAATTGATTAATTTGAAAATTACAGATATAGATTCAAAATCAGAAAGGATTTCAATAATTCAGGCTAAAGGAAAAAAAGATCGCTATGTAATGCTGCCAAAATCTGTTTTACCATTGCTTAGGGAATATTTTAAGAAAAATTCGCCCAAAATCTACCTCTTTGAAGGCGGTAGTAACGAAAAATACTCATCGAGAAGTGTTCAGCAGGTCGTAAAACAAGCAGCAATAAAAGCAAAAGTACAAAAACCGGTAACGCCTCATATTCTGCGTCACAGTTTCGCAACACATCTTATAGAAAATGGCACCGATATCAGATATATTCAGGAGTTGTTAGGTCACAAGAGCGTAATCACAACTCAAATCTATACGCATGTAACTGATTTAACGGTAAGAAAAATTCAAAGTCCTCTAGACATTTAAGTGTAGAGGACTTTGGATTTGAATTTAAATTGTTTTATCCAAACGCTCTCTTCAGCAAACTCTCCACTTTTGGCTCACTTCCTCTGAAATTTTTATACAATTCCATAGGATCTTTTGTGCCACCGGAAGAAAGTAGAACTTTATATTTTGCAGCAATTTCAGGATTGAAAATTCCATTCTCTTTGAAATATTGGAAGGCATCGGCATCCAGAACTTCCGCCCACTTGTAAGAATAATATCCCGCAGAATATCCACCTTGGAAAATATGCGAAAAACTTGGGCTCATCGCCGTTTCAGGATTTGCCGGATATAATTGTGTCGCTTTCGTATAGTTATCCTCAAACTCCTTCACACTCAAACCCTCCAACTCTCCGACTTGTGTGTGGTAATTCATATCCAACAATCCAAAACCGATCTGTCTCAACGTCTGATACCCTTCCATAAAGTTTTTCGACTGTGCAATTTTCTCGATTTTTTCGTCCGGTAAAACTTCACCTGTTTTGTAATGTTTGGCGAAAGTTTTTAAAAATTCCGGCTCGTAGCAGAAATTTTCCAAAAACTGAGACGGTAATTCCACAAAATCCCATTTTACAGAAGTTCCAGAAAGCGTTGGATATTGAGTGTTTGCCAGCATTCCGTGAAGGGCGTGACCAAATTCATGGAACAAAGTCGTTACTTCCTGGAACGTCAATAAACTCGGTGTATCTTTTGTCGGTTTGCTGAAATTACAAACAATCGAAATATGCGGACGAGAATTTTCACCATCCTTTTGATACTGATTTTTATAGCTCGTCATCCAGGCTCCGGCTCTTTTGCCTTTTCTCGGAAAATAATCTACATACAACAAAGCTTTAAAAATTTTTTCAGGATTGTTACTCCCATCTTCCATCTTCCCACTTCGTACTTCAAAAACTTCATACACTTTTACATCTTCATGATATTTAGGAATGTCATTTCTCTCTTCAAAAGTCAATCCGAAAAGTTGGTTTGATAATCCGAAAACAGCTTCCTGAACTTGTTCTAACGGGAAATAAGGTTTTAATTCCTCGTCATTAAGATCATATTTTGCTTTACGAAGTTTTTCGGCATAAAAAGCGTGGTCGTAAGCTTGCATTTCATCGATTCCGTCAGCTTTTGCCAAAGATTTTAATTCTTCAATTTCTTTGTCTGCATAAGGTTTTGCTTTCACCAAAAGTTCATTTAAAAAATCTAAAACTTTTGTAGGAGATTTTGCCATTCTTTCTTCCAGAACATAGTCTGCGTAATTGGTGTAGCCTAATAATTCCGCTTTTTGTTGTTTTAAATTTAAGAGTTCTTTAATTAAATTCTGATTATCAAATTCTCCGCCGTCAAAAGACTTTTTACCGTTTGCCAACGCAATTTCTTTTCTTAATTCACGGTTTTCAGCATAAGTCATGAACGGAATATAGCTTGGATACTGTAAAGTCACAACCCAACCTTCCAGATTTCTCTCTTTTGCTTCTTCGGCATATTGTTCCAGAATGGCTTCCGGAATTCCTGCCAAATCTTCTTTGTTGGTAATATGTTTAAAGTAATTATTCGTTGAAGCCAATACATTTTGCCCGAACTGAAGAGATTTCACAGACAAAACCATATTGATTTTCTTCAGTTTTTCTTTGTCTTCTTCATTTAATAAAGCACCGCTTCTCACAAAACCTTTATAGGTTTCATTCAAAAGCATTTGCTGTTCTTCATTCAGATTATATTTCTCTTTTTCGTCGAACACTTTTTTGATCTTATTGAAAAGCGCTTCGTTTTGAGAAATTTTTGAAGAATATTCCGTTAAAATAGGAGAAACTTCCTGAGCTATTTGTTGTAATTCATCACTCGTTTCGGCAGAATTTAAATTGAAAAATATATTAGAAGCCACATCCAGTTGCTCTCCTGAAAAAGCCAACGCTTCGATTACGTTTTCAAAAGTTGGTTCTTCTGCATTATTCACGATAGCATCGATTTCTGCTTCTGACTTCCGAATTAATTCTTTAAAAGCAGGAAGGTAATCTTCTTTTTTAATTTCGTTAAACGGTGCAGCGTGATATGGTGTGTTGAATTTTTCTGTTAAAATATTCATGTGGTATTTTTTATTAATGTAAATTTAATTATTTGATTGATACAGATTCTCAATTCACAAAAACAATGCCTTCACCACTGTTTATGACAAAAATGCCTCTCGAAAATTATTCTTGTCATATGAAAAGATGAAATGTGAAGAGAAATATTAATTTTGACAACAGATTTTTAATTTGAATCTATTATTCAGTATAATAAACACAATAAAATTATAAACTTAACGCATCTAAAACTATGAAAACTTTTTTAAAAATTATCGGTGGAATTATCCTCTTATTTATTATTTATGCCATTATTGCAATGTTGGTTTTCGGAGAAAATTATCATTATGAAAAATCAGTTGTTTTGAATGCTCCGAAAGAAAAAGTCTGGCAACAGATCAGTACGATGAAAGCTTTCAATGAATGGAATCCATGGATGAAATTAGACAAAAACATGACAATTACTTATAGCGGAAATCCCGGTGAAGTAGGAGACAGATACTGTTGGGACAGTAAAAATGACGATGCAGGAGCCGGATGTCAGGAAATTAAAGAATTGGTAGTAAATGAAAAGCAAAAAACAGAGATGCTTTTTAAAAGGCCCTTTGAAGGACAGGCAATCTCTGATATTGTTCTGACTTCAGAAGGGAATTCTACAAAAGTGACCTGGAGCATGGATACAAAGCAGGAAACCTGGATGAAAATCATGCACCCAATGATGGATTATCAAATGGGAAAATCTTATGAAGATGGTTTGGATAATCTCAAGAAATTGGTAGAGTAAATTTTGTTGATGAACATTTGGCTTTTAGCCTTAGCTTAATTATAAAAGAATGACTGTTTTTCGATTTGAGAAACAGTTTTTTTTTTGAATTTAAATTAAAACATTATCTTTATGTAAAAGATTACGATGTATGCGGAAGGCGATATATAATAAAAATGATGTACGGATTTTTGTACGAGATATGATTTCTGGGAAAGTAAAAACATTAGAATTTTATTTAAATTTTACTTTGGAAGCCAGTCGCGAAATAAAAAAGACCTCTAAATACGATTCTATTCGGGAAGAAATGCAGGATGAAATTTACCATTTAGATAAGCAGATGGCAAATTTGAAAATGATGCAGATGCAGATGAAAAAGGTTTTGAATACTGAATCAGATCGAGTTGTTTTGGGGTCTTTGGTCATCACCAATAAAGCTCGTTTCTATATTTCCGTTTCTTTGGGGGAATTCTTTTTTGAAGGCGACCGTTTTTATGCCATTTCCCCGGAAAGTCCGATGGCAAAAAAGATGATCGGTATGAAATCTGGTGAAGAATTTACACTGAATAAAATTCATCAGAAGATTGTAGAAATTATTTAAGAGTCAAGTAAAAAGTAAAAAGTAAAAAGAACAAAAATAAGTTGCCACAAATACACGAATAAAATTTTTAAACTTAAAAAAATCGTGCATTCGTGGCATTTTAATAAAATTCACAAAAAATTACCACAAAAATCTTGCGTTAAAAAATTCTCACTTTAATTTTGCTACGCATCCCGCATCCCGCATCTCAAATTCTCCACATTTTCCGTAATTTTGTCTGTATGAACAAAGCAGAAGTTTTAAAAGAGATCATAGAACAGAGAAGAAGTATCTTTCCAAAAGATTACTCAGACACCAAAATTCCACAGGATATTATCAACGAAATCCTTCAATCGGCAACATTTGCCCCAAATCATAAGCGTACAAAACCTTGGCGTTTTAAGATTTTTAAAGGCGAGGAAAAAGCAAAATTGGCTTTAGAAATGCAGGAGATTTACAAGTCGGTTACCGCTCCACAGGTTTTTTTAGAAAAAAAATACAATGATATTGGTTTTAAAATCAATAAAGCGGATACTGTGGTTTCGATTGTTGTTAATTTCAGTGGTATGGTTCCTGAATGGGAAGAAATCGCAGCCGTTTCTATGGCGGTTCAGAATATGTATCTTACGTGTACTGCGAATAATGTCGGCTGTTACTGGAGTTCTCCGAAATTGGTTGACCATCTGAAAGATTCTTTGACGATTGAGGAAAATCAAAAATGTCTTGGACTTTTTTACATGGGAAATTTGGATGATGTAGCAATTTAACAATGTAACAGTTTACCAATTTTGGCAGTAAAGAAAAATTGTGATTTGCAAACAAAAATCATAGCCCTGATTGCAGCGACATCCTTTTGCAACGCAAAAGATACAGCGGAAAGCAGGTTCCCGGCTCCTAAAAATTCAAAATTTCGTATTCATCATTCTATGTTTTAAAATTTTGAATATTAAGTCTTGAATATTGAACTTTTTTGTTATCTTTGCACACTTAAATATTTAATCGGGACGAGTTCCCATAAAATTCAAACATTATGTCAGTAAAAATCAGATTACAGAGACACGGATCAAAAGGAAGACCTTTTTTCCATATCGTGGTTGCAGATTCTAGAGCGAGAAGAGATGGTAGATTCATCGAGAAAATCGGAACTTACAACCCAATTACTAACCCTGCTACAATTGATTTGAACGTTGATTCTGCTGTAAAGTGGTTAAACAACGGTGCTCAGCCAACTGATACGGCTAGAGCGATTCTTTCTTACAAAGGTGCTCTTTACAAAAAACACTTACAAGGTGGTGTTGCTAAAGGTGCTTTCGATGAGGCTGAAGCTGAGAAGAGATTCAACGCTTGGTTAGAAGCTAAAGAATCTAAAGTACAAGGTAAAGTAGAAGGTTTAGCTACTGCTAAAGCTGATGCTAAGAAAGCTGCTTTCGAAGCTGAAGCTAAAGTAAACGAAGCTAGAATCGCTGCTGCTGCACAAGCTGAAGCTGATGCGAAAGCTGCTGAAGAGGCTGCAAATGCTCCTGCTGAAGAAGTTGCTGAAACAACTGAAGAGCCAACTGCTGAAGCAGAAGGAACTGAAGAAACTCAGGCTTAATTCTTTAAAAGAAATATAAATAAAGGCACGATTTTTTCGTGTCTTTGTTGTATAAAATAAATTGATTTCGATTCACATTTTTTAGATTTTTATTATGAAAAAAGAAGATTGCTATTTTTTAGGAAAAATTACCAGAAGGCATGGTCTTGCTGGAAATGTTATTCTTAAACTGGATACAGATCAGCCTGAACTATATAAAAAACTGGATTCTATCTTTTTAGAAATCAACGGCTTATTGGTTCCTTTTTTTATTGAAAAATCTTCATGGAGCAAACTTGATGCTCTGAATATTGCTTTTAAAAATTCTTCAGAAGCTTTGGTAGATCAATCTTTAGGTAAAAGTGTTTACTTACCGCTGACTTCTTTGCCTAAACTTACCGGAAAGCAATTTTATTACCATGAAATCATCGGTTTTGAAATTTTTGATGAAGAAGATAACAACTGTGGAGTAATCAGATCGGTAAATGACCAAACTGCACAAAATTATTTTGTAACCAATTTAGATGGGAAAGAAGTTGTGATTCCGATTATCAAAGATTGGATTCTTGAAGTAAATCGTGATGAAAGATTCATCAAAATGCAACTTCCGGAAGGGTTGATTGATGTGTTTTTAGTGCCTTCGAAAAAGGATGAGTAATTAAAGTTTTTCTTCCCATTTGTAAAATCCGAAAACAACAATTTTGTCTTTAGCAGGAAGTATTTCGTAAACGATAAGGTATCCTTTCACAACTAAATCACGAATATTCTCGTCTTCAAAAAATATCGATTTTCTGTTGATTTTAGGATTCACAGAAATTCCTCTGATCTTGGAGAAGATTGATTTATTAAATTTTTTAGCAGCTAAAGGTTTGTCTGAATAAATGTACTGTACCTGCCTTTTCAGTTTATTTCTAAACTGTTCCGTAACTTCAATCTTCATTTCTTGAGATTGAATTTTCGATATTTTTTTCAGCTTCTTCGACGTCGATTAAAGCAGATTTTCCTGATCTGTATTCGGTGTAATCTTCACGTATTTGCATTTTCAATTCATGAGGGTATTGATTATCTTTTATGTCTAAAACACCGTCTACATACCCTAAGACCCGCTCTAAAACATTTTTAGGAGCGTCTTTCAGTTTATCGGTAATTTCCTTATAAATAGATTGTTCTGTAGTTGTCATTTTTGGAATTTTATCAAAGTTAGAAATTAAATTTTAAATATTTTCCAGATTAAATTTTAAGTTTTTCCTGTAAATTATCAATCTGCTGATACATCTTATTAAAAAATACTTTCCGCTCTCTGTTTCCTGAAGTGTTTAACGATTTTGAATTTTTTATTTCATGTTCGAAGTAAATAATGGTGTCGTTACAGGTGTTTTCATCATTTGTCATCATGTATCCAAACATATTGAAGGGAATAAAAAATGATGATTGATATTCATTTTTAAACAAAATATTATTGCTTAAAATCACCAGATCGTTCACGTAAAAGCTGAAATTAGGATTATGTTGAATTTTATATTCAATATTTTCTAAAACCTTTCTCACTTCATCCAAAATCAGCACAATATCTTTATACTTCAAAAGTCCCATTTCTGAATAAAAATTAACCTGCATCAAAATACTGATGATCGTAGTGTCATTCCAGACTTCGGTTACATTTTGACTTTCATACAAATCTTTCAGCATTTCGTTTTTTGGCGAATGATAGGGCAAATCAAAATCTTCAAATGGACCGAGAAATTTATCTTCATTCAGTAAATTCATCCAAACATAAAATTTAAATCGGGAAAGAATAGTATCTGAAATCGTATAAAAAAACGGAATGTCTTTCGCAGAATAATATACTTTTGACTGGTTAATGCTTTGAAAAACATTCAGAATCTGTAATGAGCTTTCAAAAAAGTGCAATAAATCTTCCTGTGTTTTTACAGGTTGAGTTCTTTTTACCACCAATTGATTTTCTGCTCTCAAAAACTGATCCAGAGAAATCTGATAATATTTTGCCAATTCCAATGCTTCTTCAAAACTGAATTTGGCTTTTAAAGAAGTTCTTCTATGCGCTGCATCATAGCTTATGTTGAGGATGTTTGCAATCTCATCATTCAGAGATTTGTCGCCGATTTTCTTTCTGATTTGTTTTAGTAAAACTTCCTGATACATGGTTTTTGCGATTTTCACAAATGTAGAAATTTATTTTAATTTTTTTTCGCATTCAGAAAAGCGGTTTTCATAAATAGTTTTGAATTATAATTTTAAAACCATGATTATGAAAAATTTAATACTAGTTACGTTGCTTTTGTCCTCTTTCTTATTTAAATCTCAAATTGGAAGTGAAAAAGACTGGAAAATTATAGGATTAATATTGAGTACAAGAATCGAAGCGACATCAATTGATAATAAAGCATTCTTTTCTTTTGGTCCTAAAATTCCTATTAATGAAAATAATTATGTGAGTTTACGCGGTTATTTTAATTGGTGGGACTTACCCGATAGAAAATTTATTGTTATTCCGGAACTGGATTATTTTCGAAAAGTGGCAACATTTGAAGGAGATAAAAATATGATAAAGCATTTGTATGCTGGAGCCGGAATTACACCAAATACAGTTTCACCAAAATTCGGTATCAATTTCTACTACTTTTTTACCGCTGAATTAGGATACAATTTCGAATATAAAACGTACAAATATTTTCCTACAGAAGGTTTTCGGTTTTCTTTCGGAGTTAATCTCGTTTTTTAATTTTTAAAATTTAAATCATGAAAAATATACCTTATATATTAATAGCAATTCGATTCCTTTTGGCTCCAATTATAATTTTAATTTCTTATTTAAATGGTGCCGAATTAAGATTTATAATTCTTACTTTAATGTACATAGGATTATTTACCGATATTTTCGACGGAATTATCGCAAGAAAAGTTGGTGTTTCCTCCGAAAAATTAAGAAGACTCGACAGTCAGGTTGATTTGGTGTTCTGGTTATCATTAGGTTTTGCAGCTTATTTTCTAAATCCGACTCTAATAAAAGATGAGTGGCAAAGCATTTTATTAATTTTTATCATGGAAGCGCTTTGTTATATGATCAGTTGGATAAAATTTGGTAAAGAAACCTGTACTCATGCATGGCTTTCAAAATTATGGGGATTGAGTTTATTGCTGGCTTTTACTTTTTTAATAGGATTCCAGCAGATCGGTTGGGCATTTTATCTAACAATTGCTTTAGGCTTCATTTCTCATTTAGATGTCATTCTCATTATTTTGATTCTTCCTAAATGGACTTATGATGTTCCTAGTTTTTATCACGCTTGGAAAATCAGAAACGGAATACAAAGAAAAAAGACAACTTTTTTTAATTAAAATAATTGATTTTTTAGAATTAAATGTGATTTTTAAATCGAACAGCGTAATATCTAAAATTTACGCTGTTTTTTGTAACTTTGCGGACATTAATTTTTTAGACAAAAATTTTATTCATCAACAAATGAAAAAGCAGACCATTAAAGAAGTCCTTCAGGACTACAAAAAAGTATTACATCATGACATTACAGTTTACGGTTGGGTAAGAACTTTCCGTGCAAATCGCTTTATTGCGTTAAATGATGGTTCTACGATTAATAATTTGCAGATTGTAGTTGATTTTGAAAATTTTGACGAAGAAATTATCTCTAAAATCAGTACAGCCTCTTCTTTAAAAGTAGTAGGAGAGGTGGTAGAAAGCCAGGGAGCAGGACAAGCCGTAGAAATTATCGCTAAAAAAATCATTATTTTAGGAGATAACTTCACAGAAGAAAGAGACAAAACAATTCTTCAGCCTAAAAAACACTCGTTGGAGGTTTTAAGAGAGCAGGCGCATTTAAGATTCAGAACCAATTTATTTGGTGCAGTTTTCAGAGTACGTCATGCAGTGAGTTTTGCAATCCACTCTTTTTTCAACAAAAACCAGTTCTTTTACATCAACACGCCGATTGTAACCGGAGCTGATGCAGAAGGAGCGGGCGAAATGTTTGGCGTAACCAATTTTGATTTAAACAACATTCCAAGAGACGAGCAGGGAGATATTGATTTCGGTCAGGATTTCTTTGGAAAAAAGACAAACTTAACGGTTTCCGGACAGCTTGAAGGAGAAACTGCAGCAATGGGATTGGGAAGAATTTATACTTTCGGTCCGACTTTCCGTGCAGAAAACTCAAACACAACCCGTCACTTAGCTGAATTCTGGATGATTGAGCCTGAAGTTGCTTTCAACAACCTTGAAGACAACATCGATTTGGCGGAAGATTTCCTGAAATATGTGATTCAGTATGTTTTAGATAACTGTAAAGATGATTTGGATTTCTTAGACAAACGTTTTGCAGAAGAGCAAAAATCAAAACCTGAAAAAGAAAGAGCAAAAGAAGGTCTTATTGAAAAGTTAGAAAATGTAATTGCTAAACGTTTCAAAAGAGTTTCTTATACCGAAGCGATTGAGATTTTATTGAATTCAAAAGAAAATAAAAAAGGAAAATTTGCTTATCCGATTGAAGAATGGGGTGCAGATCTTCAGTCTGAGCACGAAAGATTCTTGGTTGAGAAGCATTTTGAGTGTCCTGTCGTTTTATTTGATTATCCAAAAGAGATCAAAGCATTCTACATGAAGCTGAATGATGATAATAAAACGGTTGCCGCAATGGATGTACTTTTCCCTGGAATCGGTGAAATCATCGGTGGTTCAGAAAGAGAAGCAAGATTAGATATTCTGAAAACAAAAATGGCAGAAATGCACGTTGACGAGCACGAATTGTGGTGGTATCTTGATACGAGAAAGTTCGGATCGGTTCCACACGCAGGTTTCGGACTTGGTTTGGAAAGACTTGTACTTTTTGTAACAGGAATGACGAACATCAGAGATGTAATTCCTTTCCCAAGAACTCCGAAGAACGCAGAATTTTAATTCTCAACTTAAAAGATATGAATGTCCTTGAATTTTTTCAGGGACATTTTTTATTGTTCATTCTGATAAAAATCTCTGAATACCGACTTAGGTTTTTGTGAGGAGCTATTTCCAGCTCTCCACTGTATCTTTTGCTCTTCGTTCCTCATCGCAAAAGGATGCCGTTGCGATCTGGGCTAGGGTTTTAGCTCTCCAAATACTGGGTATTCATTCGCCAACAATTTATTCCACACAACTCAAATTTAAATACACATTAAATTTGCTGAACAGTCTATTCACAATATGTATTTACAATATGCAGATTTCCAATTAGCTATTGTCTCCTATTCTACTACTAATATTGAGAAACCTTTGTATCATTCCCATCCACTGGGATTTCATTTTTTTGAAACAAAATGTAACTGTTCCGCACTCTAACCCTTAATGTGGATAACTCAATACTGTAATATAACTACTTGTAAAACAATTTATTACTGTTATTTATTCCGCACAATGATAAAATTTATCACTTTGGCATTTGCTTTGTATTGAAAATCCGTCTTATCTTTGCCGCACTGAAAAACGAGAGAGGTTCAGTAAGCGCAGAAGAGCTTTTAGATAAGCAGATAACATTAAGGAATCACTTTTATTAGAGATGAGAATATAAAATATAACACATCAGATAATAAAGAAACGAATCGAAAAAAAAACTTTTAATTTTCAGAAATAAAAGTTGTGAGTTTTAAAAAGATTTGTATCTTTGCAGTCCGGTAAAACGGGAGCAGGAGTGAGGTTGAGAGAATGGAAACAAGAATTTAAGGTCATCAAA
>NZ_JBPCHW010000011.1:0-136149 GCF_051011795.1 Chryseobacterium sp. RLHN22 | reverse complement strand
CTTACTCATGGTCTCCAGGCGGCGGAACTGCAGCGACAGCTACAGGATTGTCAGCGGGAACTTATACGGTAACGGTAACAGATGCCAATGCCTGTACAATCACCAGAACAGTAACAATCACTCAGCCAGCGGCAGCAGTTTCAGGTACAACAGTGGTTACGAATATTGCGTGTAATGGTGGTTCGACAGGAGCTATTAATTTAACACCTGCAGGAGGAACAGCACCTTATACCTTCAACTGGGGAGGTGGAATTACCACTGAAGACCGCACAGGCTTATCAGCAGGAATTTACACGGTAACGATTACTGATGCTAACGGATGTACAGGAACTGTGAATGCAACGGTAACCCAGCCAACGGCGATGAGTGCAACAGTTTCTCAGACTAATATTTCATGTAACGGAGGATCTAACGGAACAGCAGGTATTGTTGTAACTGGCGGAACAGCTCCTTATACGTATTCATGGTCTCCAGGCGGCGGAACAGCAGCGACAGCTACAGGATTGGCAGCGGGAACTTATACGGTAACGGTAACAGATGCCAATGCCTGTACAATCACCAGAACAGTAACAATTACTCAGCCTGCGGCAGCAGTTTCAGGAACAACAGTGGTTACAAATATTGCGTGTAATGGTGGTTCGACAGGAGCGATCAATTTAACACCGGCAGGTGGCACAGCACCTTACACATTTAACTGGGGAGGAGGAATCACCACGGAAGATCGTACAGGACTGGCTGCAGGAACTTACACGGTAACGATTACCGATGCTAACGGATGTACTGGAACTGTGAGTGCAACAATTACTCAGCCAGCGGCAGCAGTTTCAGGAACAACAGTGGTTACGAATATTGCGTGTAATGGTGGTTCGACAGGAGCTATTAATTTAACACCGGCAGGTGGGACAGCACCTTATACGTTTAACTGGGGAGGAGGAATTACCACTGAAGACCGCACAGGCTTATCAGCAGGAACTTACACGGTAACGATTACCGATGCTAACGGATGTACAGGAACGGTAAGTGCAACAATTACTCAGCCTGTGGCAGCAGTTTCAGGAACAACAGTGGTTACGAATATTGCGTGTAATGGTGGTTCGACAGGAGCGATCAATTTAACACCGGCAGGAGGAACAGCACCTTACACATTTAACTGGGGTGGAGGAATCACCACGGAAGATCGTACAGGACTGGCTGCAGGAACTTACACGGTAACGATTACCGATGCTAACGGATGTACTGGAACTGTGAGTGCAACAATTACTCAGCCAGCGGCAGCAGTCTCAGGTACAACAGTGGTTACAAATATTGCGTGTAATGGTGGTTCGACAGGAGCTATTAATTTAACACCGGCAGGTGGGACAGCACCTTACACATTTAACTGGGGAGGAGGAATCACCACGGAAGATCGTACGGGACTGGCTGCAGGAACTTACACGGTAACAATTACTGATGCTAACGGATGTACAGGAACTGTGAATGCAACGGTAACCCAGCCAACGGCGATGAGTGCAACAGTTTCTCAGACAAATATTTCATGTAACGGAGGATCTAACGGATCAGCAGGTATTGTTGTAAGCGGGGGAACTGCTCCTTATACGTATTCATGGTCTCCAGGCGGCGGAACTGCAGCGACAGCTACAGGATTGGCAGCGGGAACTTATACGGTAACGGTAACAGATGCCAATGCCTGTACAATCACCAGAACAGTAACAATTACTCAGCCTGCGGCGGCAGTTTCAGGAACAACAGTGGTTACGAATATTGCGTGTAATGGTGGTTCGACAGGAGCAATTAATTTAACACCGGCAGGAGGAACAGCGCCTTATACCTTCAACTGGGGAGGTGGAATTACCACGGAAGATCGTACAGGACTGGCTGCAGGAACTTACACGGTAACGATTACTGATGCTAACGGATGTACAGGAACTGTGAATGCAACGGTAACCCAGCCAACGGCGATGAGTGCAACAGTTTCTCAGACTAATATTTCATGTAACGGAGGATCTAACGGAACAGCAGGTATTGTTGTAACTGGCGGAACCGCTCCATACACTTACTCATGGTCTTCAGGCGGCGGAACTGCAGCGACAGCTACAGGATTGGCAGCGGGAACTTATACGGTAACGGTAACAGATGCCAATGCTTGTACAATCACCAGAACAGTTACCATTACTCAGCCTGCAGCAGCAGTTTCAGGTACAACAGTGGTTACAAATATTGCGTGTAATGGTGGTTCGACAGGAGCTATTAATTTAACACCGGCAGGAGGAACCGCCCCTTATACATTTAACTGGGGAGGAGGAATTACTACTGAAGACCGCACAGGCTTAGCAGCGGGAACTTACACGGTAACGATTACTGATGCTAACGGATGTACAGGAACGGTAAGTGCTACAGTAACTCAGTCAACTGCAGTAGCAGCTCCTACTGGATCAGCAGTACAAAGCTTTAATTTAGGAAATACTTTAAGTGCTTTGGTAGTTACCGGACAAAATATCAAATGGTATGCTTCTGCTACTGATGCTGCAAACCACACAGGAAGTTTACCTACAACCACTGTGATTGTAAATAATACAACTTATTATGCAACTCAAACAGTGGGAGTTTGTGAATCTACTGCTTCATTGGCTGTTTTAGCATACAATGCGAGTTTAAGTGTAGGTAATGCAGTGAAACCAAACTCCGATATGCAAATTTACCCTAATCCAGTAGTGGATAGAATTAACATAAGTGGGGAGGAGAAGATTATCAAATTGGTTATTTACTCTGCAGATGGTAGAAAAGTTACCGAGAAAACGTTATCTAAAAATGAAAAAAGTATTGATGTCCATTCATTAGTTCAGGGTGTTTATTTAATTCAAGTATTTGTTAAAGATGACGTTAAAACATTTAAGTTTATAAAAAGATAGAATACTTAGTTGAAATCAATTTAATGTTAATTTTTTGAATCCGTCTCACAACTGAGACGGATTCTTTTTGTCTACAATTTATTCCGCATGTTTATTGCTGGTTTCAGATTTTTTTGAAGAACTTCAACCATTCTTCAATTCAGTTAGCCTTATCCCTTACTGTTTTGCAGCTTTTATTCCCGAAAATTATCATGCTCGAATTTTGAATGATATTTTTGAAAATATAAGTACTGACCTACTTCGAAAAACTAAAAGCAACGTGGAATCCCTATTTTCATCCTGTGATGATGCTGAACTCCATTGAATAGGGAACTCAGAAAATCATTTAGCAGAAATAAATTCCTATAACAAAACTTATTATGATTCCAATATCATGAGCATGCATGATGATCATATGCAGAATGGGGTTTACAATTAATAATGATTTTAACGAAATTTTTTATTATGGTTGAAAGATATAAAAAAAGGATAGCCATCTGAAAAATGACTATCCTCTTTTTAGGATTTAACGCTTTTTACTTGAGTATTCTTAATTTTATTCGGCTTCTAATACTCCGCCTCTTGTTATAACTGGAAGCTGGTCTGTAGTTTCTGACGCAGTAATAACATCATCAAACTGAACTTTTCTTGCCTGAAGTTTTGAACTTGGAATTTGTTTTAAAATTCTCAGGTGATTCTGATAATTTCTAATACCCATAGAAATCTGGAATGAGAAATCGGAAGTTTTGTAAGCTCTACCTTTGTAATTAATTGTTTGCACTCCACCTTTCACTTTTTGGAAGAATTCTTTAAACATAGTTGCGTTGTAGGCATTGTTTGAGAAATCTGCAAGATCTAAGGCATCATAATCAGAATTTAACGCTGCACGGCTATGACAAGATATACATGATGCTCTTTGATTATCAACAGGACCATTCATTCTGCCACCGATTCCAAGGTGCGTAACGTAAGCTTGATCTGGATTGTTTGTGGATTTATCATTCTTTATTAAAGATGCGTTGACAATGTTTTCTTTGAGCTTATCATTTATGAAGTTGTTAGGAAATCTGTTGATATCATCCAGTTCATCAACATCATTATCCCAACCAATTCCTACAGGTTCAAGTTTTTCAAACCATTTTTCTCCTTTCTTAGCGTTATTATAAATAAAAGTTCCCAAAGCCCATTGTGTGTCTTTTGCTCTGGAATCTTTTACGGCTATATCAAGCTGAATTAATCTTACTTTTTTAACTATTTTACCTTTAATGTCTTTTTTTACCGTGTTATCATAGATATGTGCATCCCATTCTAAAGAACCTTTCAGGAAAGGGACTTCGTCAACAGGAGCGTCAGTAAAAATGAGCTTAAAACAAACTGTTCCTTCCGGAAAATCAGATGCATCGATATTTGGAGTTTTTTCTTTCCATACTTTACCAAATGTATATCCACCTGGTTCATTGTAGAAAGAAACCGCCCAGGTTTGTGAAGGGTGTGTTTGTAAATCATGTATTTGACCTGGCTTGGAAGTGATTTCCTGAGTAAGTCCTCTCAATGCTTCTCTACCTGCACCAACGTAGACTGAATCTTGGTTGGTATTGATAATATATTGATCATCATTATGCATCCACGGAGCATGATACCATTTTCTGTTTGTATTTTTTTGGACCCTGAAATCATTGTCTACATTTTCTTCAAGGCAATACTTTAAAATAGTATTCATGTAATCCTCATACTTGTTTTTGTCTGTAAAATCAATATCCTGCCATGGATATTTAGTATTTGATCCGTCGTAAGTTTTTGGATAATTCTGACTGAGTTCGAAAGTTTTTCCAGAAAATCCATCAGGTACTTTGTAAAAAGTGTTGTAATCAGGAAAGCGATCATTATCATTTGAGAAAAGTTTTTGAGTAGCAAAAAGTAACTGATTGTCAGATAATTTTTGATCCTCTTTACAACCTATTGCAGTCAGCAACAGCAGCATAGAGCAACAGATTGCTCTTGTTCTTTGGGTTTTCATAATTTTTTTAAAGGTATTAGTTAATTAAAAGATGTAATAATATACTTACTCTATCAATCTGAATTTTTAACCTATTGTATTTATTCTAATTGTTTTAAATAATTTACAACCAACATGCATTAGAATAATATATTATTGATATTTTGAAGTATATTATTACTCTTTATGTGTTTATTTAAATATAATAAGCTCTGGTCTGAATTGCTGCAGGAGTTGACATACTGGTACGAACCGCAAAAGCAGGATTGTCATCAATCAGAAGCTCCATATCAGTTTTCATTATATGATCAGAATTTCCGTACGTCATTTTTACTCGCTTTTTACTTTCTTCTTCTGTTAGAAAATGAAGTTTTGTTGGTTGTAAAATATTCCATCTGCAACCTATCAGTTTATCTTCATATTTTCCATATTCTGTAATAGGAGAGAAGGCAGACATTTCCGGAATAAGATCCGCCACATCTGCTACACAGGTGAAAATTGATTCTTTGCTATCTTTAGGATCGTTGCAGATTACTGTCCATGTATTTTGTCCGGGAACATTTAGAGAAGGAAGATTTGTAGTGAATGTTGTTTTAAATTTTGGTTCGCCGAATAATTCAATTCCTGCTTTTATCGCCATATCTGCATCGCAGGGAACGTGAACTCTTTTGTGTCCCATCAATTTTGTTTGTTCTTCGCCACGCAAATATTGTTCAGCGGTTACGAATGCCACAGTATCTTTTTGAGATTCGGGGTAGCATACGATATTTAATTCTATTTCCTGCGTCGTGCTGGATCCGTTTGGAAACTGTCCGGTATAGTTTTGGAAGTTGAAACTTACAATAGCTTTGCCATCAAAATTTGAGGCAATAAGTCCTGTGTTTTCAAGATATTTCAAAACTTTTTCTCTTTCTACCAAAAAAGCAACTTCAATGTTGAATAGTGTTGCATAATAAAATGGCAGACCAAATCCTTCTGGAATTGGAGGTAATGGATTGTTCATGGTAAATAGTTTCTAATTTTTAAATGTTGATTTATATATGATTTTTCATTTAAAAAACTGAAGTTTTTGCATTTAAATATTACAGGCATTAAAAACCTGTAATATTTAGTGATGTTTATTTGTGATTAGCAATACTTATTTTAGCCTTTGTGATACGGACATCCTGAAGGCGCATTTATACTTTCAGTTGAAGCGGGAGTTGTCATACTCATTCCTGAAGGAGCATTGAAGAACTGTTCTTCGATTATCTTTCTCTGATCCTCAGGGATATCCTCAATTTTTCGAAGTGTATTTACCTGAATGTGGGGCCAGCTTGTTGTGCCACCATCATTTCCGAAATCAAATTCAAATAAAATGATCTGCTCGTATTGCAGCTGAAGTATTTCTTTTCCATCTTCTATCACAGTTTCAATCCACAAACGGAAATCTATTTCCACTGTCGGAACAAAACGGTTGACAAAAGGAACATTTAAAATTCCTCCCTGTGCTCCGGTTTTCATTTTTGACGACATTTGGATAAGAACGTAATTAGCAATATTTTGTCCGCTTAGAGTATCTCTCAGTCGCATATCCGGTCTTACGCAGTAAGGATATAAGTCGTTTGCAATGATTCTCTGTGTATAGATTTTGTTCGAGCCTGGGTCGTTTTTATCAGTTAGTGTTTCGTGAACCCAAGATGGAGCTGGCTCGTCAAGATTCATAGGACCTCCTGCTCCGCCCATTGTTGGAGAGATTGCAAGATGAGGAGGATCCCAAGTTTTAATACCGGTTGGGAATTGAGGAGCACCATTTCTGAGATAATACACTGTATTATCCTTATTCTCGGGAGCGATATCTCCTAGCAAAGTAACCGTACTTCCGTGAGGAATAACACCACTTCTTGAGATTGAATAATCAGGGATAAAATAAGGTCCTGAAATTCCGTCCATCGGCTTAATTTCTTGCGCAGGAATGATTTCGTAATATTTTTGCCCTTCTTTTAGCTGGCTTAAAAGAATGTATGAAGAAGTGCCATTTTCGTCCTTTACTTCAACTAATGGCTCATTTCTGTATTCACCTTTATAGCCATAATTTTGATAATCTTCCTCAGAAAAAGCGTGAATTCCACGGTCTTTTTCGATGGTTTTTTTAGTTGCAGCATAATTGTAAACGTCGCTTAGCCAAAGATACATTCCGTTTTCCTCATGAATTCCGGCATATTGTAATTCTCGATTTCCTTCTACTTTGTTTACACTTTTAATAGTTTGATCATATTTTACGGCACCACAGAACAATTCAGTTGCGCCGCCACGGTTACGAACACCACCAGGAACGATTTTGAATGTTAGTTTTTCAATATATTCTTCAGTATCAAAACTGAATTTCCCCGGAATCGTATTTTGATTTGTTCCAGGAGACGGCATAATCGTTGTATGAATTCCGCTTCCCAAAGATGGCCTGCCAATGTTTTTATTATAATTGGCATTATAACTTACCCAAGTTCCGTCAAGTGCGGCTAGAACTCCATAATCTACATTGTTGGCTATTTCGTTCAGGTTTTCTTCATTAAACGGTCTCACAGGATCATCAATCAGTAATTTGGAATAACCATCCATTAATTGAGCTAAATAACCTTTCTGTTCTTCAGGCGAGGCCTTTAATACTCTTGTTTTAAGATCTTGAATGATCTCTTTTTTTCTTTTTAACATGGTATACTAAGTTTTTTGGTTTTATTAATTTGATGGAAATTCAAAGGTGGGTCCTGCATTATATTGAGAATCCAATGGTTGACTCATCAGGCCGATTGCTTGTTCTTTTAGTGCATACATATACATGATCGATTTTGGCAATTCCTCTGCATTTCCTTCCACTGCCGCCTGAATCGCATCCAGTAATTTTTTGTAAGTAATATTAAATTCTTTTCCCTGCTCCAATAAAGATGGGTTTGACTGATAATCTGCAATTTTCGGATTCGGTTTCATCGGATAAGCTGCACTCCAATCAACAGGAAGTGGTTTTCCAACCGGAGGAGTTGTAACAGGCATCATTCCATTTTCGTCAATGAAAGGTCGGTAATCTCCTCCTACATAAAAATGCTCATGGAAAACTTCCTTGAATCTGAAAAAATGTGCCAATTCTACTCCTTCTTCAAATTGCGATGCATCAATATCAAAAATAGAATCATCTGCACCTTCACCTTGTCCTTTAATTTCCTGGAAAACAAGAATGACACCTTCTAACGCTTCTACTGGATATAGTTTCCCACCACTTCCGTAATATTGTTCAGGACGGATCTGTTTTGCAGGATCTCCTATAAAAATTCCGCCTTTATTTAATTCTACAAAATTTTGAGGAAGTGTCCCGTGTTCTTTATAATAAGCAATGATTTGGAAAACAGTAATATAAAAGAATACTACATCATAATACTCACCAATAGTATGAGCATTCTGCATCATGAAATTTTTCATGTTTTCAAGAGTCCAGAAATTATTCTCACGAAGTGTCTTTCTCGAAAGCAATATTGAAGAATCGGATAAATGCTTAAATATTGGTGCTTTTACCAAAGGATTTGTGGGGCTTTCAATAGCAATAAAAGTTGCGATACTGTTGATTGAAAATGTTTCCAGACCTACGAAGAAATCAACATTCATTGGTAATTTCATCGGATAGGTTGGGTAATTTTGAGGTTGATTTACCGATGGCTGAATATTCACTGCATTCATCACATTACAAACCATGATCATGTGAAGCATTTCCTCAACTGCGACACTTCTGATGATCTGTGATGCTAATACATTTGTTCCGTCTTTAATGGAATATAAAGCTGTAAGATATGGGGGAATAGTAGAGTGTTCAATCAAAATTGCGGTCTGTAAAAGATCCTGTAAAATCGGAAGATAATCCAAATCTGTTAAGGCATGTGATATTTGTGAAATTTCTTTACCAAATTGAGATTGTAAATAGGTATTAAACTGATCAATCTGATTATTCAGAAGCAAGTTTGTCAGTGTTTTGCTGTGGTATTTGAGTCCTTCGGTCCAGTCTTCTTTGCTGATTTTTGAATCAAATAACAAGGATTGTAAAGAAATTGCTTCTTCAGTGATTGTATTTTTGGCTAAAGAACTTCTCAAAAGGTTGTTATTTTCCTGAGGTTCTGTTTTATTAATAAGTTTTTGTCTCATGTTTTTATTTTAAAATTGTTTCCAAATCCTTTAAAATGGATTCTACGGAACGAATGGTAAATGCTGATAAGGTTAAAGTTGGGTTTGAAGTTCCTAAAGTTGTCATGTTTCCCGCTCCGACGATGTATAAATTAGGATGATCCCAAGCTTTGCAATAACTGTTGGTCACAGAATCTGATGCGCTATGACCCATTCTGTGCGTTCCTACAATGTGACCGGCTCCGTTGTATGAGTATCGTACATCCTTGTAAACGAAAGTATTGTTGTCGGTAGCATTGTATTTTGTGAAATCCTCAATATCTAATCTTTTAAACATCTGATCGGAAGCCAATTTTGCCTGTTCCATAGCTTTCATTTCATAATCCGTTAATTCGTAATTGATGACAGGACGTGGGATTCCCAAAATATCTAAATACTGATCATTGATAGTAACTCTGTTATTTGGATTGGGTAGCTGTTCAATTTCAAAATGAAACAAAACCTGTCTTGAAAGTCTGTAAGTAAGAGCATCTTTTAACTCCTGACCAAAAAGACCTTGTTTTAAAAATTCAGAAACATCCGATCCCGGTGAAAAGGTAGGCCAACTCCATCCCCAGTTATCAAGTGGGGAGATCCATGCAGAAAATTCGCTTCTGAAATTTCCGTCACGGAAACACGAAATATTTGTTGTAGAGCCTGGACCTCTGTAAGAATATACAGGTTCCGGAAACAGTCCCCAAGTAAGCATCACCATGTGGTCCATCAAGTTTCTTCCCACCTGATCACTATTATTGGCTACTGTTTTTTCAACTTTTTGTCCGTTTTCAAATACCGTATATTTTGAATTTAAAAGAATTTTTGGATTTTCAAAAGCATTAGCAGCTAAAATGACAATAGAGTCATTGGTATCAATTACTTCCTCTATAAAATCTGTCTTTTCTTTTGAAATGTATCTTCTTAAATGAACTTTTGAGATCTTATCATGATCTTTCTGATTTACACTCAGTTTATAAACAACACTTTGTGCCTGAACTTCAATACAGTTATTTCTCTCCAGATTTTTATTCTTATTAACTTTATATAATGCCTTTTTCAAGGTTTTCAAAGCGTTGTATTTTGCCTGGACCGGACAGATCGGAACACAAGATGCATTTCCTTCGCAACGCTCCCCTTGATAGGGATTCCAAACTGCTCCAAGAGCTTTGTATTCTTCGTCTCCGGTATCCTTCAGTGACAATTTATATCCCGATTCAGAAGATTCAGCCTTTACCAATTTTGACTTTCCGTAAGCAATATTGGGTGTGGAATTTCTTCCCTGAGGTGATGGTACAAGGGTCAACGCAATGTCTTCAGAACTTAACTGAACCGAAGTTCCTTCTAACCCTCTTATAATCTGCTGATCCATATAGCTTTGCGGGATTTCTTCCATCGGAAAAACATAATTTTTACCATAATAGTCTTCCATGGTTTCGGAAATAGGATATTTCTGCGCCGCAACATTTCCTGAAACTCCGATTTCAAACTCTGCCATTTCATAATAAGGCTTCAGAGTATCATAATCAATAGGCCAATCCATTGCTCTTCCGTATTTTTCTTTTAATCTGAAGTCATTAGGGAGCATTCTGGGTGTAGTTCCTAACCAGTGAAGGGTAGTTCCACCTCCAACTCGTATAGCATCACTCGCAAAAGGCATAGGACCAAACTGTACCAGATATCCTTTTTTATCAGGAAACGGCGGAATAATCGGTTGCATATCCAAAACATTCGGCGAAGGCGCCTGTTTCAAATCAGGATATGGGGAATTTGGGACTTTTGCTTCTTCGATATAAAATTTACGGATATATTCGTTGTAATTGACCATTGAAGAAGCTGAATCCAATTCCAGCCCAGCTTCCAATCCGGCTTCATACATTAGAATAGATAATTCTTTGTAAGTTTTGGAACCATCCATTTCTGCGCGATGGATCATTTTCTTTGCATATGTATCAAAAACGTGATCTGTCAGAATTTTGGCGATCAAAGATCCGGCAATTCCTGTTCCTACGATAATTACATCTTTTTTCTGCTTTGATTTTTCTGTCTGATTCATGAGTTGCTGTTTACAGGTTTAATACCCCAAGATTTAAAGCCAGGTTGTTTTGCTCCAGGTGGATGAGCATGCATCACATTCCAAACGAGTCCCTCTTTGTAAGAAAGATCGTTTATGTAAGCACCTTCCCAAGTTCCCAGATACCAAAGAGTGATAACGTTTTGCGCAATTTCCTGTAGTGAGACATTGGAGAGAATTTCAGTAGAGATTCTGTGACTCAGTTGTTCCTGTGTTTGAGAATTTTCAATAACATTTTTGGAAACATTTAAAAATTCTGTGAAAGTTGCAGCTTCGATGTGTTTAAGAATATGCCTGTAATAAATTTCAGCTAAACCGGTAGACAGAAGTTGGTTCAGAGAAAATCCTGTAAGGGATTCTGAGATGGTCATGAATACGCCGTAATAGTAATCATCGACGTTGAGAATTTTGTTGTTGATAATCATTTCGTAAAATTTGGTGTTAAAAAACGGGTCTTCTAATCAGTTAGAAGACTTTAATACAAGCGAAAAAATAAAAAGATAAATACCTTTTGGCTATCAGGTTTTCCTAAGAAGTTGTGGTTTGTTTTTTAAGTTGGACATGGTGTATAAGTTTTTAATACTCCAAAAGTATTGAATTATCTAATAATTCACCTCCGTATTTATACTTAAAATATAGATTGTGTGGTATTTAGAATTATTACAAAGAAAAATTGAAAAGTTATTTTTTTTATAATTATAGCTGTTGTTTAAAAGTAATTATGGTAATAGATATTTTGCGAAAACCTCTCTTGAGATTTATTTAAGATCATTGAAATAGTTTTTATATTTATTAAATCTTTCTTTTAAATTTGCAGGGCAACTAAAGTAAACTGCAATGTCATCTAAAAATTGACAAATACAGAAAAATCCCCGACCGATAATCGTAGAGATTTCGAAATATTTGGTTGAGGATTTGGAAAGAATTTTAGAAATAAATAATCTCGTCATGCGACCTTGACGAGCGTATCTTCAAACACTTTTATAGATGATTTGGTACGTTTGAGTCAAATTAAACAAGAATTGCAAAGCTCATTTTTATTAAATAATTTCTTTTAGTTTTTGCCTAGAGCAATTTAATTCTAAGATTTATTAATAATCATCAATGGAATAATAAACCTCAATTTGGCTGTCATAGTCTTGTACCCCATAACCGAAGAAATGTCGAAATATTTTGTGAAAGATTTGGAAAGAATTTTACAAAATCTTTAAAGTTGAGATTTGATTTTCTTTAAAATTTATGTTTGGAAATTTCGGTAGTATTTTGAGATTTTAAAATTGACTGGTTTTAAAATCTTATTTTTTAATTAACTTTCTCAAAATCTCATATCATTAAACAAAGTTTCATAAATTTACATAGTATGAGTTTAGTGTAAAAAAATATGAAAATAGGATCTGCTCGGGTTTCAACTAAAGACCAAAATTTGGATTTACAAATTGAAGCCTTAGAAAAAGCAGGTTGCGAGAAAATTTATCAAAAGAAAATCTCTGGTGCAACAAAGAATCGTCCCGAACTTGATAAAATGATTGAACAGTTTAGAGAAGGTGACGAACTCTATGTTTGTCGACTGGATTGTTTAGGAGAAGTTTGAAAAATATTATTGATCTTGTCTTAAGTTTAAATGATAAAGGAATTATAATAAAAGGTCTTGTAGATGGTGTAGATACTGCGACTATAAACGGACGACTATTTCTGAATCTCATGGCTTCTCTGGCTGAGTACGAAAGAGAGTTGATAAGAGAAAGAACCAATGCGGGTTTGCAAGCTGCTAGGGCAAGAGGTAGATTGGGAGGAAGGCCAAAAGGATATACAAAAGAGACTATATCTAAACTATTAGTTATGAGGTCTATATATAAAAACCAGACTTTAGCTCCGAAAGAAATTTATGAACCACTTGGCTTGACAAGAGCAACATTTTATAGGTATGCTAAAATTCTTGATAATCATACTGATGAAGAAATTAAAAAAATGGCAATTATAAAATAAGAAATCTCAATTCTACTTATATTACAATTATAATTTATTCCTGTAAAGACAAAAGTAACCTGAAATTAACGTAAAATGAGAAAACTTAATAATCCTATATTAAACACTTTAAATGCAACATTTAATAATGTTACTAGAAATGCAGTATTTTATTCTACCGCAATTATACCCTTAGATCATCGAAATAGAATTTTTACTGATGATCTAAAAAAAACTTTCAACATACCACAGCAAGTGAACAATTGGTATGAATATACATTTTATTTAGGCAGTGACTATTCTAGATTAAGAATGTTAACTATAATTTCAGCTTGTAGTGATATTGAATTTCTTTTAAAAACTTTTATTGAAAAATATTTTGATAAAAGTATTAGTAAATCGAAAAATTATTATCAAAAATTAGATTTGGTAAATAAAGAAATATTTGTTCCTAAAAGTATAGATTTAGATTCGTATGAATTTTTTAAAACGATTAAAATAGCATTTCAATTAAGACATATTTGTATTCATAATATGTGTTTTATTGATGAAACTTTTATTAAGAACACAGGCCTTTCTTTAACTGTAGATGAACAATTTGAAATAACTGACACATTTATAAATGAGATATTTGAAGCTATAGAAGAATTATTTAATTTATTAGATACCTTATAATTTGCGAGTAACGAGTGTTTAGAGAAATACGAGGTTAGATGCAATATTAAACCCTTTTGAGCATGTTAATATTTAATTCTTGTATGAATCCTCAAGATAGAAAAACGGAAAAATTAAATAATCTAAAAACGATAAATATATTTTGACTTAGTTTCAATATACACTTTCAATTATTTCCTTACCACACCATTATAAATAACTATTAAATACTATTTCCTGATAAAAATTTACTTTTCTGACTTTTTCAACCAATAATTCCTGAGATTCATCTAATCAATAACTCTCAATATGAGAACCCTGTTTTTTTACTTTTAGTCGACCGATCCCTAATACGTCATCTTTTGTCGTATTGACTTAATAGATTAGCAGTATGATAAAATTCACATTAAATTTTCCTCTCACAATTACAAATAAATATTATATTAGCAAAAAAACTAACCATATGCTCAAATTATTAATTTCCAGCACATTGCTATTTTATAGTATATGTTATAGCCAATTAAATCCTACTAAGGCTTATTTTCGTTATGATGAAGCGGGAAATCAAATCTATCGCGGAGATAATGTTTCAGGTCGCTATCAAGTGAATCATGTCGATGTGAGAACTGATAATAAACAATTATCTAATAAAATCACATCCAATACCATTAGTGATACTGAATTTTTAAGAAATATCAGAATTTATCCGGTTCCTGTTAAAGATATTCTTACCATAGATTGGAATGACAGTGTTAATGATCTTATATCTGATATTAGTCTTTATGAACAAAATACTGTTCATTGGGTATTTCAAAGCAAGAATATTTCCACTTTAAACAAGCAGGTTAAAATTAATTTATCTCAAAAATACATGGGTGTCTATATCCTTACTTTCGTTTTAAAAGATGGACGAAGAATAAGTAAGAATATTACTAAGATGTAATTCCTGTCCCAATCCTTAAATAATAAATCACATCAAAAATATCAAAAAATGAAAATAAAATTATTTTTCATTAATCTCCTTTTATGCTTTTTTGCCGCTGCACAGGATAGTTTTCATGATACTAATGGTAACACTGAAGTAAATGGAAGTGGACAACTTCAGTTTACTCTACCTATAGCTCTACCTCCGGGGGTAAAAAGTGTAGCCCCTCAAATAAACCTTACTTATACAAATGGTCTAACAAACGGTATTGCAGGTTATGGATGGAATTTATCTGGGATAAGTTCAATTTCGAGAATTGGAAAAAATCTTGAAAAAAACAACGAAATAATAGGTATAAAGCTAGACTATTCTGATAATTATAGCTTCAACGGGCAACGCTTAATTTTAAAATCCGGTGAATATGGAAAAGATGGCGCTGAATATGTCACGGAGAAATATTCTAACATTAAAATTAAATCCGTTGGCGCATTTGGAATCAATGGACAACTTGCTGGTCCTACTCATTTTGAGGTTACATTTGAGGATGGATCGCAGGCATGGTATGGAAGTTATGTAGCTGGATCAAGAGTGAGTCCTGGGATAACAACACCTTTGGAATATAATATTGTTAAATGGAAGGATGCTCAAGGAAACTATATTTCCTATGGTTATGAATCCACACCACATTCAGGAAGTAATAAGGATGCTGGTACTGTAAGAATAACCTCTATTTATTGGGGTGGAAATGAGACACTAAACAAACCTCATTTCAATAGTATTGAATTTAATTATATTGACAGGGATTTAAGAGAGCAATCTTTTGTACAAGGATTAGCATTTACTCAAAACAGATTATTAGAAAATATTATAGTAAAAGCAAATGGTAGTCAGTTTAAGAAGTATATTATAGATTATGTGAAAAATAATACCAACTATCAGTTTGTCAATAAAATTACAGAATATAATTCTGCAAATCAACCTGCTAATCCTATCATCTTCGAAAATGAATCTAATGCTACAACTAATCAAATTTTCAATCAAAATTCAAGATATGACGATTTAACGGAAATTAATTATAATCTTGTAAAAGGTGATTTCAATGGGGATGGAAAACTGGACGTCTTAAAAAGAAATACCATGATGTTAAATCGGCTAGATGGAAATGGAACTTTTGTAGATTTCTTCTATGATGGCGAGCCTCTATCTGCTGGTACTTCGTTATATAATAATATTTTAAAACAAAAACAGTCTTTATTAACTATAGCTTACGACAGATCCTTACAGAAATTAACTTTAAAAGAGTATGGGCTTGAAAATAATACCTCTTTACTATATAAATCTACAGATTTTACATCGCCCCTATTAAATAATGCTCTCTATGGAGGTGTCTTTAACCCAAACGTTCCCTCAAATGTCGACCATACCTATTACAATAATTTTATTGTTGATGAAGAAACTTATGAAGGAAATTTTAATGGGCATGGATATTCTCAATTTGTTATCAGAGTTAAAAATATCCGTAATGTAAGAAGATTTGTTCCTCCAAGAGAAGGGGGACCAAAAGTAACCACAACTAAATATCTCTATTCTGAAGAGTTTTTTTATTTTGACACTGTTAAAAATATTATTAGAAGGCTCGATGTATTAGATCATCACGCTAAAATTATGGTAAGTGATTTTGACGGAGATAGTAAAACAGATATCTTACAGATTGTAGGTAATGAATTAAGGGTATATTCTTTTGATAATGACAATAATCTTAGTCTAAAGTTCACAACAACAAAAGAGTCCTTAGATGAAATACTTTATTTAGGAGATTTTAATGGTGATGGCAAAACAGATATTATTGCTCCTATTGCAGACAGTTCTCCTGATTGGAGAATGTATATATCAACCGGAATAGGTTTTAAGAAAGAATATTATTCTAATCTATTTTTGTATCAACCCGAATTTCTGGGATCACCTAGAAAAAACCGTAGTATTGGAAGAATATACTCATCCTCTGATCTTAACAAAGATGGTAAGAGCGATTTGACTATTTTTGAAACTCAGGTTTGGTTTAGAGAGGAGATTACACAATTGAATAATCCTGATTCTAGTTATGGTTTTAACTATTTGAGAAATGAAGGAGTTGATGCAAATGGAAAACCTATTTTCTCCAATGCTTATAGTCTATCACCTAAGGAAGCTACTTCTTCAGGTGACGTAGATTCAGAAGATATTAATTATTCCATGTATGGAGAGCACTATACGCCTATATTTGGAAATTTCAGAGTAGCACAACTTAATAGTGATTTTGTAATCCTTCACAAAACAAAATTAATTACTTGGGATCTGGGAAACAAACTTGATAAAATATCAAGAATAAAGAATATTAAACAAGGAGGTATTCAAACTGATGTTCAGTATGCTAATTTTATGGATAATACAAATATCTATAAACCAGAGACTGTAAATTTTATTGATTATCCATATATCAATGTACCTTCCAACACTAATTTTACTGTAGTTTCCAAACTCACTCAACAAGGGAGATCACAAGACTTTAGATACAGGGATTTAATAGCACAGGTTCATGGCAAGGGTATGGTAGGATTCAGACAGATGTCTAGGTCTACTTTTTATGCAAGCGGATTTGAAAACACAAAAATTTGGAGCGGATCAGAATTAAATCCCACAAACGAAGCATTGCCTATTAAAGATTGGTCTATCAGAACAAACGATGAATCTCAAATATTCCCAAATAACATATCAATAACTAATAGTCAGCTTCTTTCTTTCAAAGATTATACTTATAAAATTGATAAACTTTTGAATGGTACAGTTGTAACAACTTTTACAAATGCAGACAAACCAAAAATTGTTACTGCAATAAATCCCCATATAACTACTAGTAAAGATTTTAGTAGGAATGTCAAAACAATACACACTGTTGAAACCTACAATAATCTTTATCTACCTACAAAATCTGTTGATAATATCAATGATGGTTTTGCATTGGTTACATCAGAGCTGGAATATTTTCCACCTAATCTTAATCCTGGAAGCAACTATAGCATAGGCAAACCGAAAACAAAAATTTCAACAATTCAGGCATATGGAGATATTAAAACTTCCAAGGAGGAATATACTTATGACAATAATCTTTTAAAAACGGTTAAAACCTGGAATAGGGATAATTCACAATATCTCCTTGAGTCGAATACTTACGATGGCTTTGGAAATGTAACTGGTAAAGTTATCTCCAACAGTGTAGATTCTCAACAAAATACGACGGGTACTGAATTTGATGCAAAGGGGCGGTTTGTTACTAAGAAAATAGATAATTTAGGACTTGAAACCCAAATTACTTACAATGACTGGGGACAGGTTCTGACTCAGACAGATTTTTTAGGAAATGTAATTACCAATGTTTATGACGGATGGGGTAAGATATTAAGTTCGACTTCCAGTTTATCCGGAACAACCAATTATGTTTATGAAAAACTTTCCGGAAATGCGGGAACAAAAGTAACAGAAACTGCACCAGACGGTAATGAAAAGATATCTTATACTAACCCATTAGGACAAAACTATAAGTCATCTACAAAAGCATTCGAAAACGGTAGATATGTTTCGGTTGATGCCACCTATGATCTATTAGGAAGAAAACTTGCTGATAGTGAACCTTACTACGAGGGTCAAAGCCCAAGCCAATGGAATAGTATTTCTTATGATGATAATCATTTTCCAGCGAAAGTTATCACGACTACTTTTAATGGAAAACAGACTGAAACTTCAGTTTCAGGATTAACCACTGTAGTAAAAGAACTCAACGGATATGGCAGAACAAATTCAAAAACCGCTGATGCACTTGACAACATCATTTCTACAACAGATAAAGGGGGAATCATTAATTTTACTTTCAATGCAGCGGGAGAGCAACTCACAGCTACATATGGAACAAATGTGGTAACTACAAAATATGACTCGTGGGGAAGAAGATCTGAATTCAATGACCCTTCCAATGGAAAATATACCTACGAATACAATACGTTTGGTCAGGTTGTAAATGTGATAAGCCCAAAAGGCGAAAAGCAATATAGCTACAATAATTTAGGACAGCTTTTAGAGCAGACTGAAGTATCATCTGACGGGGTTTCTACTAATAAACTTATAGGATTTAATTATGATAATTTTGGAAGACCTACATATAAATCAGGTATCTCCAATGGAAAACCATTTAGCTCACAAATCGAATACGATGCTTATGGAAGAGTGAAATCAACAGTAGAAAATAGTAACGGAAGAGTATACACGCAGGGGAGCATTGTTTATGATAACTTATCAAGATTAAAATCCTATATAAAAAGTTTATCATCTTCAGGTATTCTTACGGAAGTAACGATAAGCCATGAATATAATAGCTGGGATGGAGAACTATATCAATTAAAAGATAAAGATAAAAATTTAGTGCTTTGGGAGCTTCAGAAAACCAATTCAAAAGGACAAATGCTTACAGGCAAATTAGGTGCTACAACAATTAACAATTTGTATGATAACAATGGGTTTTTAACTAACACCAATCATTCATCTGCTATTAAGCCAGGTATATTGCAAGTTTCCTATTCTTTCAATGCTATAAAAAATGAATTAAGCAATAGAATTACAGGAGGAGACTTAACCATTTCAGAAAATTTCAATTATGACGACAACAATCGTCTCACCTCCTGGACAAATCCAAGAACTGGTCAGAGTTCAAGTAATGTATATGATCAAAATGGAAGGATTCTTGAAAATGATCAGCTGGGAGAAATTAAATATGAAAATAACAATAAAATTTATCAACCTACAAGTATTGATCTTAATGCAAATGGGTCACAAAATTATACTAATGATTTAATACAACATATCAGCTACAATGAAAATAATGATCCCATATTTATTGATGGACTTAATGGAGATGTGGCATTTGAATATGGGCTAACTTCTATGCGTCAGAAAGTTACCTATGGAGGAAATTTTGAGCCTTCACAAGAGGGGCGATTTACTAAGTACTATAGTGCGGATGGAAGTTTTGAAGTTACTGTAAATAATGATAGTGGGGGATTAGAAAAGCATATTTTATACATCGGAGGAAATCCTTATGAAGCCAATATTATTTATTTAAAAAGCTATGAAGAAGATAAGGGATTTTATAAATTTCTTCATAAAGATTATTTGGGAAGTATTCTTGGAATTAGCAATGAAGAAGGGAACAAATTAGAGCAGAGACATTTTGACGCATGGGGTAATTTGACTCATTTACAATTTGCGGATGGCTCAATTTACACAGACAAAGATGAGATTAATGCTGTAATAGCTGAATATGGAGGGTTACTTCTTGATAGAGGATATACTAGTCATGAGCATTTCTTAGAAGTGGGTATCATTCACATGAATGGAAGATTATATGATCCGCTGCTTAGAAGATTTTTGAATGCTGATGAAAATATTCAGGATCCTTATAATACTCAAAATTATAATAAATATGGGTATGTAATGAATAACCCGCTTCTTTTCAATGACCCGAGCGGAGAAGCTTATGGACTAGGAGAATCAATGATTATTGCTATGGCAGTAGCAGTCCTTACTTCGATTGGTACTGATTATTATCTGAATAGACCCATTGATTTTATTAATATGGCACAGTCTGTATCCTTAGCAGCGATATCAAGTATGGTCAGTTATGGAGTTGGTGAAATATTCAGATCCGGCGCTCAGATAGCAAAAGCTTTGGGTGATACTGGATCTCTCTTTGCTAAAGCCGGCGCACATGCTTTAACTCAAGGGACGCTTTCTTATATGCAGGGTGGAAACTTTTGGAGTGGTGCTCTCAGTGGAGCATTTTCAAGCGCATCCAATGATCTTCTATATCATGCTACGCAAAATGTAGGTTCTAAAAATATACTAAGAAGTGATGGCTTTACGTTATTTAATGGTGCTGTTTCGGGTGGAGTTGGTTCAGTAATTGGAGGTGGAAACTTTTGGGTAGGTGCAGGTACTGGATTAATTGTTACGAGTTTCAATTTTCTGATGCACAAACCGCAGTCTTCGATTCTAAAAGACCAAATGAAAGGTAAATATGCATTAGATGGTAAACCTGATTTTTCGGATGAAGGTATAAAGAAGATGATAGATTCTTTACCAGAGCTTAAAAGAATTTATGAAAAAGGAGGGAAGAAGGCTGTTTTTAAAGTTTTGCCATATTTAATTGATGAAAAAGGAAATAAAACAAATGAAATGGGAGTTACTTTAGGAGTAAATGTATTTATCTCTGAGAGTTATGTTCTAAATAATTGGGAACTTGCAACAACATTAGGGCATGAAATGATACACGTTTATCATAATGTATTTTTAACAAGTGAATTACGAGGTATGATAAGAAATAGTTGGCGAGGAGCATTTGTGATTTCAGAAGTAGAGGCATACACATGGGAAATTAAAATGGGTAATATTGAACATGGTGTATGGGGACAAAAGAAGAATATTGAGGAGCTTAAAACTGTCTATAAATTACAATACAGACCTAAAAATTTATTTTAAATGTGTAAGTTATTATTTATTTTATGTTTCTTTTTAACAACTGATCTAGTTATTGGACAGAATATGCTTGAACTGAAAATATTAAATGATTCAATAAAAAAAGTGTCTTATTATGACCATAATAAGATTATTTACAGAATAAAAAATAATTCAGATGTAACTTATCATTTAATTTTAGATGATAATGAATTTAATGAAGATCCGGATTATACGATAGAACCTTTTTTTGTAGGATTGCCAGATTATTATATTTATCATCAAGACGAAAAGTTAATTCCAGAAGGAAGTTTTGGGACTCATAGCAAAAACAAGTTATTTGAGTTTGATCCAAAATCAACTGATTTTATCAATTTTAAAAAAAAATATTCTAATATTTTTAATTCAACAGAAATAAAAATTGCTTACAGAATATCTAAGAAAATAGTAAAATTAAATCCAAAAGAAGAGAAAACTTTTGTAACTACAATAAATTTCCCCAATTATAAGAGTAGATTTTTTCATTTAAATAATAAAATAAAGTATAAATTTCAAATTAGTTTACATGTTCCTAAAGAGATTATTTCAAAATATTATCAAGCAATAATTCAAAAAGAAGATAAAAAAATTCATATTTTTTCAGGAAACTTGTTATCAAATAAAATCCCATTAGTCTATGAAGTTTATAATGGCTTTTGATAATACTTGTATGGAAAAATATTTTTACATTTTAAACTTTATACAATTATTTAATGAAAATTAATATATCATTTATTTTAATATTGAATTCTTGTATCTCGACAAAAGTAGGTTCTAAAAACAGCTACGATTATTCTTTTTTAAATGCAAATTCAAATATATTGTTGAAACTAAAGATAGTCTAAAAGTTAGGCAATTTAAATTTCTGAATCAGATAGAAAGTTCCATAATTGGATTAAAAGAAAATAAAGAAATGATAATTGATAAAAACAATGAAAAAATGTATTTTGAAAATAATTGATAAAAGAAAGTATTAATTGAATATAGAAAATATCATACTTTAGTAAAAAATTATCAATGAAATTTAAATTTTTTTTCAGCAGCATCTTTATATTTTTGCTTTACGGAAATCTAATTGCTCAAAATAATAATTCTGAAATGGAGGTAGTTTATAAAATGAATTACATTCCAGATAGCTTAAATACCGAAAAAAAAATATCTGTAGATAATCTTGTACTTTTATTTAATAACGATACATCGATTTATTTTAGCCAAGATGCAAAAACTTACTATGATTACCTGACTAAAGGTATTTCTACCATGCAAAATGGAAAGATATCTTTAGGTACTTTACCGCCGTATCCTCGATCAAGAGCAAGTGTTTATAAACATGGCGAAGTAATTACAGCAACTTTACCTGTTGGAAAATATTTCTATTCATTTGAAGAACCGAAATTAGAATGGATTTTGTTAAATGAAAAATCTGTTATCAATGGTACTAATTGCAATCTTGCAAAAACAACTACAGATACAGGTGACACATTTTTTGCTTGGTATTCAATGGAATATCCCTTTTCAGAAGGGCCATTTCGATTTAAAGGTTTACCCGGATTAATATTAAAGGTTTATAATAAGAATAAAACAATCGAAATAGAAGCGATTGGGATAAAAAAAGCTGTATTACCTATTGAACCCTTTTTGACAGCATCAAGTATTAAGATTAAAAATAAAAATACTTATTTAAAAACAAGAGCTGAATATAATGAAAACCCTAATATCCAGAATATGAACACTGGAATTATTGTAAAAAAAGATGGTGTACTTTTAGACAATAATACAGGTATGAAAAAAATTACAACAAATGTTTTTTTAGATTAATAAGTTTTCAATATGTTGTGAGTTTTAAGAAATTTTATTATTTTTAAGAAAATTTTTAAATATGAAAAAACTACTATTTGCAGGAGCAATCCTTTTCGGTACTTTTACTTTTGCTAACACAGGAAACACAGAAGAATTCTCTAAAAATGAGACTTCTAAAGAAAATCTTCAAGAAGTAAAAATTACTAATAATAATACACAGGCACTTTTAAAGCCAAGAGGGTATGTTACAATAGAATTTGACATCAATTGTGGTGGTCAGACAGGTCACATGACGGTAACATATCTTTCAGATAATAATGGTAGTTTGGGGGCATTGATTGAACTTGCAAATGCTATTAATCAAGGAACAATACAAGGTTGCCAACAAATGGCAGATCACGGATTAATTTAACTTACTTTATTTACTAATAAAGCTCTTCTATATCAGGAGAGCTTTTTTTATAGAAAATGGTAACATCAATTATCATATACAAAAATGTATATATTTATATTCAACTATATTATTAATTTTATGGAAAATAACGACTCAAAAAAAAATGATCTTAAAACGGATGAACTTTGTTCTGATTGTAAAGAACTTATTGGAAAAGGTCGCCATACACCTGCCCATAAAAACTTAGTACAAACAAGTTTTAATGATTCCAATGATCATGTAGATAATGTAGACCGTATTGGAAGTATCTGGAATAAAGTTGGGATCTGCCAGCATTTCAATATCCCTTTCTATAATAAGGGATTGAATCTTTGCCAGGATAGCACTGAACATATCAGCCACTGGTAACCATAGGTATACACTGATGTATCTGGTCAGCCATTGGGTAAGCGTAGACTGAAAACCATCCCAAACCGATATGGCAAATGCAATAGGACCAAGGATCGAAAGCACAATGAGAAAGAAAGTTCTGATTGTATCAATCACCAATGCCGCTGCCTGAAAGAGTATTTCCAGAAACTCTCTGAAACCGTCTCTGATATCTTTTTTAATGGCAAACATTTCCCGCTCTATATACATTCCAGACATCGTCACCAAATCAGAAGGTGACCATCCCAGTTCTTCCAATTTTTTGTCAAATTCTTCATCAGAAATGAGATATGCCATTTCAGGATTTCGAAGCATAGCCTCCCTTTCCAGCAGATCTTTTTTCTGCTGGAGTTCATTAAGATCTAATACCTGACCCTCCAGCATGGAGTGGCTACCCTGAACGATCGGACTTAATACTCCGTTGATGCTGCCCAAGACAATTGTTGAAAAGAACATAATGCAGATTCCAATGGCAAATGGTCTGAGCATAGGAAACAGATCAATCGGTTCGGCACGACTTAATGCCTGCCAAACCTTTACGGCCACATAAAATAATGCTCCCAGCCCTGCAACTCCTTTTGCTACTGCTGCCATGTCAGCACACATCGGCATCATCTCTTCATACACAGAACGAAGCACCTCATGTAAATTAGTAGGTTCCATCTTACCAGTATTTTTGATTAACGGTACCATACAGGTTGAGAACTCTCTGCGCGTTGTTCTGCTTTTTGGCTCTCAGATAACTGACAGAGATATTCTTATTGGTGTAATATCTTACCAGATTGTGATAATCTTTCACCTCTTTATATACTCTGTCAATAATTTCCATTCTTTCCTTATCATTCAATGATAGATTGGTAGAAGTGACAATCTGTTTTAGTTCTTTAAGCAGTTCAGTGCTTTCGTTCAATAGTGTTGAATAACCGTTAGCGATAGCGGTCAACTCCTGAGCATTGAAATTGGGATCATTCAGCATCTTTCCGAAATTATTGACATACATTTCGGAAACATCACCCACCAATAAAACAGTCTGCTGAACTTTACGGGCATCTTTTACTAAATTGTTTACTGCTTTCAGTTTGTCATAATATTCCTTACCTTGCTCATAAACCTTTTTAACTTCATTGAAGTTCTTAACTACATTCGAAACAGTCGATGAGGTCTGTACAATTTCATTGGCGGAGTTGAGTATTCCTGAAGCCAGATTAGCCGGATCAGTAACAACAAATTGCGCTTTCGCAAATGATGTTATAGCTAATACAATAACCATAACTGTTGTAATGATTGAATTTTTCATTGTTTTAAAATTTTAATGATTTAAGTTTCTTTTGTATTCGATTTGATTCTCTTAAGAGAAATCCTCTTGATGGCATGCTCTACATTGCCATCAAGTTCAGAAGCCAATTGCATGACTTCCATTTTCTCCGTTTCTTCTGTGGTATAGGCCAGATATTCTTCTGTGGAAACTTCCGTGGCATATACAGCAGAGTGCGTTCCTCCTAATCCGATCCAGACTTCTTTATACAGTCTTTTCGGATCATTATTCATATTGATGGAAAGAACCTGTGCTTTTTCTTTGTCTGTAAGACCCAGCATAGACTGAATATCATCAAACTTGTTCATGTATTTCCGCTGATCCAAAAGGATCTTACAGTCTGAATTGTTGATGATGCTTTCCTTAACTATTGGAGACTGAATAATGTCATCCACCTCCTGTGTAACCACTATGGCTTCTCCAAAGAATTTTCTGACCGTCTTGAAGAGATATTTAATGTATTCAGCCATTCCTTCTTTCGCAATTGCCTTCCAGGCTTCTTCGATCAGGATCAGTTTTCTGATTCCTTTCAGTCTTCGCATTTTGTTAATGAAAACTTCCATGATGATAATGGTTACAATGGGAAAAAGGATTTTATGATCCTTGATCGCATCAATTTCAAAAACGATAAATCGCTTAGAGAGAAGATCTAATTGCTTTTCTGAATTCAATAAGTAATCATATTCTCCGCCTTTATAATAAGGCTCTAAAACATTCAGAAAGTTGGCAATATCAAAGTCTTTTTCCCTGACTTTTTTTTGCTCTAATACTTTTTGATAATCATTTTTTACATACTCGTAAAAGCCATTAAATGAAGGGAACTGCTCATTATTTTTGATTCGATCAATATAGCCGCTGACTGCATTTGATAAAGCAACTTCTTCGGAGCGGGTTGGCGGTTCATCATCTCTTTTCCATAGTGTGAGAATAAGTGTTTTGATGCTTTCCCGTTTTTCTATATCAAAAACTCCATCATCAGTATAGAATGGATTGAAAGCAATCGGATTGTCTTCTGTATAAGTAGAGTAAACTCCATCTTCACCCTTTGTTTTACCTTTGATCAGTTCGCATAACCCCTGATAGGAATTTCCGGTGTCGACTAACAGAACATGGGCTCCCTGCTCATAATACTGCCTCACCATATGGTTGGTGAAAAAAGACTTCCCACTCCCCGAAGGTCCCAAAATGAACTTGTTTCGATTGGTAATGATTCCCTGTTTCATCGGCAGATCTGAAATATCCAGATGGATAGGTTTTCCCGTCAATCGGTCTGCCATCTTTATCCCAAAAGGTGAAGGGGAATCCTGATAATTGGTTTCTTCAGTGAAAAAGCATAATGCAGGTTCTATAAACGTGTAGAAACTTTCTTCACTTGGAAAATCTCCTGCATTCCCGGGAATTCCTGCCCAGTACAATGTTGCAGTATCTGTTGTGTTGTGACGGGGCTTGCATTCCATCAATGCCAAAGCGCTGCCAGTATCATTTTTTAATTGTTTGAGCTCCGCAGGACTGTCAGACCAACATATCACATTGAAATGGGCGCGAATAGACTGTAATCCGAAAGAGTGCGCTTCATTGAGATACTTTTCAATCCATTCTTTATTGATCTGATTGGCTCTGCTGTATCTTGCCAGAGAATGCATATTCCTGGCAGACTTTTCAAACTTAGTAAGATTGTCTTCACTATTGTCAATAAATAAATACTGATTGTAGATGTGATTGCAGCTGAGTAGCAGTCCAACCGGAGATGCAAATGAGAGTAAGCAGTCACTTCTGTCGGTACTTAACTTTTCGTATCTGCTGTGCGAAGAAACTGTACCCGGAAGATCATCCGTATCCGAAAGAGTGTGCATGCTGATGCGGTTGTTACCTATACGCATTTCTTCTGCTCCTAAGTTGAGGTCTTGGAGAGATGGATTAATTTCTCTAGACAGAGTCAGATACTGTTCTAACAATCCAGATTGTTTTTCTGTTCCTGTAATTTCATCAGCGGTTATCTTTTCTAAGAAAATAGATCCACTGTCGTTCATAATCCTTTCAAACTGATCAACCGCTTCCATGAACCTGCTGATCACTTCTTTATCCCTGATCTCTTTCGGAATCAAGACTCCTTTGCAAAGCGATGAGAAATTACTCTGCGTTCTCATCCTTTCCTTTGTAGTTTTGGTAATAAACAGGTAGCAATAATGATTCAGGAAAGGTCTTTCGTTAAAGTGCCTTTCAAAAGACCTGGACAGAAAACTTTGATCGTCAGTAGATAAATCGGGACGGTAATTTTCCTTGATAAACCAATCCTGTTTGTGAACGATGCTGTAATCAGGTAATGTCTTTATGGCTTTAAACCAAGCCGAATGGATAGCTTCATACTCAGCTGACGCTACCGTAAACAGTTCCGGAAGCCTTACCTTGAAACAAACCGTAACATCAACATCTTTTGAAATAATGCAGTTCTCTTCTACACCTAGCAGTGGAAATCTGCTTTCCAGCGTTGTCGCTTTGGATTGATTTCTCATGCTGTAGCTTTTTTAGAGTGTACCTTGATATACCTGAAAATGGATTTTCGGCTGATGATGTACCTTGGATGCTTCTTTTTTGCTCCCAATTTCATTAATCCATGTTCTCCATACTTTCTGTTGAGAGAAAAGGTCTTCCAAATGAGAAGACCAGAAATAGTTCCTCCAAGAAGTAAGCAGATATAGGTATTGACACCAGCCATATACATGATCATAATAAATACAAGTATTCCCAATAATCCTCCTGCAAAAATGAACAGGTACTGTGCTTTCAATCCTTTGAACTCAACCGTTCTTCCTATTCCCTTGTTGATATGATAGGTATTCATCATCAATGATTTTAAAGGAAGAATGAACGTAGGATGGTAGCTGCAACTATTAAAAAAATACAAGCTCCAAACCAGCTGGCAGCAGTTTTACTGGTATCAGGGTCACCATTGCTGAATTTGTTGTAAACCTTGACCCCGCCAATCAAGCCGACCACCGCACCAATGGCGTAGATCAGTTTCGTTGCCGGATCAAAATAGGAAGTAACCATTTGAGTGGCTTCATTGATTCCGGCAGAACCATTTCCCTGAGCATTCGTACTCAATCCGATTAACAGAAGCAATGCTGTTAACACGATTTTTTTTCTTTGTCTTTTCATAATGAATAGATTTTTATGATTATGAAAACCCATGCTTTATGGGTTCTGAGACAAAGGTGTTTGGTATGGGATTGCCACCTGAGAATTTGGTGTTTTCAGGAATTGTTTGGCCCTATAATGCTTTATAAAGAATATTTTGATTACTTTCAAAAAATAGTACTTAACCATGAAAGAACAATCAAAGAGACATCACTACATACCCAAATTCCTGAGTAAGAATTTTAGTGATGAAAACAATATGTTGTGGGTATATAACAAAGAATCCAAAAGAATTATCAGTAAGATGCAAAGTCCTAAAGCTATTTTCTTTGAAGATGGCAGGAATCTTTTTGATATAAATGGGAATAAGGGGGATAATATCGAAAGGATGTATGAAGAAGTAGATACTTTACTGTCTAAAACTTTAACAAAAATTTTAAAAAGTCAGCAGATGAGCGGTAGAGAACTTACATGGATGATTTATTTGGCTAATTTAACAAAGTGGAGAGTTCCCAAAGTTGATGATATTGCTAAAAATCTTGTTAAAGATATTCCTATAGAACAATTGGGCTTAGCGATACGTCCAATTGATTCAAGTAAGGAAATAACACAAGAAGTTATAAATAATTTAAATAAGAAAGAGATAATTCAGGAAACAAAACGAATACTTCTTTCAATACAGCCCATCTCAAATGAAGAAATTTTAGATGAGATTCATAAGAATTGCTTTATCACTTTTTATGATAAGTTTCCCTCTCTGATAGGGGATTGTCCTATTATTGAAGAAGACAATGCAAACTATAAGACTATGGGAAACTTTATATTTCCATTGAGTGACAGTGCGACTTTGGTTTGTAAAAAAGATGCGAAAAAAGAAATAAAAAGTGAGCTATTCTATATTTGGAAAGATTTGAACATCTTTCATTTATCACAAAAATATGTTGCTTGTAAAAGTCGTGATCAATTAGAAAAAATGGAAAAATTGTATAAAATAATGGTAGAAAAAGGAGATCTTCATTTTTTACAAAAAGCTGTTTTTGATCAAATAGTTTAGTGCTTTATAAAGAAAATAGGGAACTTCAAATGAATTTCCCTATTTCAAAATCATTGAGATCGCTTTTCCGCATATCGGAAGAACCGGATATTCCTTCATTGTTAAAAGAATTATCTAATAGTAATGCTATTTTATGGGAATCATTTTCCATAGAATTCTCAAGTAAGGTATATAATTCGGTTCCATAAGTTTTTTGAACGATCGCTGCTGCTGTTTCCTTTTGAGATAAGGTAAAACTATTTTGTTTCACAAACATCTCCACAGAGCTCAGTTCTTCAAAGGTAACCCCTTGGGCTAAACTGTTATCCTCACCGATTATTCTATACTTTTTCCATTCTTCTTCCTCTTCAATAAAATCAGGTTCACTATTAAAACCATATTCCGGCTCTTCCTGCGGATTTATTAGACTGATATTTTCGCCGATATCATATTCTATGTCTAAATTAGAAGGATCAAAACCAAGTTCATTTTCTTGTCTTTCAGAGGAAGTCATTGTCATAGAATGGAGTGAAGTTTTTGCTTCACCCATAATATTGGGTTGGTTTTTATTATTTGCGTGGTCTTCAGTTTTGTGAGTATGAGATTGTTTTCGGATAATTTTGTCATGGAGTAATAGTAGAATTATCGCCAGAAGACAAATGATGATGAGAGTTTCCATAGTTATAAAATGGGTTTAAAATGATTGTTAAAATAGTCCGTAATCTCGTTACCATATTCCAGAAAATGCTGTTCGAGAATATTGTCAATATAGGAATAGAGAGTTGTCCTTTCTTCTCTGGAAAGCTGTACAATTCGTAATAATCTTTCATGGTACTCCGGACGTATGTAGACCACTTTACCATTACGTCCTGAAGGAAAGCGATTCGTTAAAAAGGTCTCTTCATAGTTCAGCTTTTTAAAAGAATTGGTTTTTGCTTTTTCTTTGGACTTTTGAACAGCTTGTTTGGTTACATGATCTTGTTCATCAAGAGCGGTTTGTTCACCACTGATGACCTGCATTAAATATTCTTCATCAACGGTAGCCTTTTCTAAATCGTTGGTGTCATTGTTTGTAGCCATCTTTCGGGTTTTACAGATTTGTGATTCTTAGAAATTCTTCAACAAACAGATCCATTCTTGTCGCTTTTAAAAGCGGATTGTCTGCTGGTAACAGTGTTGATCTGAAAATACTGTTTCCGATATGGTCGGATTCCTTACGAAATCGTTTACTGTCCATGATTCGCGTATCCATTATATTCATCTGAAGAGTCGCAATCGCTTTTTCGTAGATTTCGTATAACCCGGTCTTTTCCCGACCATCAATCTGATTCCAGAATAGCCATAACGCTTGTTCCTGAAGATCATGCTCACCGGAAGGAAGAGCTATAAAAGCTTTGGTAAATCCTAATGTACTTTCTACAACCAAACGGTCAGCAGTCATGGGAGCAAAAATAAAATCCATCGATTTCAAGGTCGTCAGCACCCCTTTGGTATTGGCGGTACCAGGCAGATCATAAAAGATAATATCCGGAACTAGGGTAGTTTGTTTAATATATCGGGTAGATTCTTCTATTGCATTTTCTGCCTTACAGCGTATAATCGGATATGCTTTCTTATTGATCAGTTGGAATTGTTTCATAACAGCTTTCTTATGGTACTCGTTCAGCATAATTGCTTTTTTATCACGTTCCCTCATATTGCTTAGGCTGTATTGTGGAAAATCACAATCCATGACCAAAACATTGTATCCCAGGCGGTAATGTAATACGCTGGCAAGTAATATGGTAATCGTCGATTTTCCCACACCTCCTTTTTGAGTGGAGAAACTTACTTTTAAAGTTTTTTTTGTTGCTTTCATGATGAATGTATTTATTGTTGTTTTATAATGTTGAATGGTAACAATCTGTATAAGTTGATTTATATGCAGGGGTACTCCAGTATTATCTTAAAAATCTAAAGATGTATACATTTACTTCATTTTTACAGGGCATATCTGCAACTGCTTTGTTGAGAGAATACCTTTTTTTGAATATCTGTAACTGCTTTTCTACTTTTGCGCTTTTATAGTTTTAAAACTTTACATTTTTATGATTTACCCGTTTCATCATCAACTTTAAATTTTTCTGTAAAGAAAAGAGTCTTCAAAACCAGTACGGATCTTCAGGTAATTGCTGGTGTTATTTGGCAGTTATTGGAAGGGGGGATTATTGCAGATATCCGGTTGTTTCTGTTTACCTTGTTGCATACAATTTTAAGAAGAGTTGGTGTTTATTACAACATCTGAAAGATGTTGATTTCTTGTTACAATAGTTTTTGTAATACGATAAATATGGTGTTCACCTGAACACGGCAAGTTGTGTTTTGAGTGCCTCATAACTGTTTTTTGTGCCTCAAAACAACTTGCCCTGCCGGGAGCTTTGAAACACTCTCCGAAGTCGAGGTTTATAAACTTTAAATGGAAATCTAATGAATGATCAGAAAAATAATAGGAGAAGTAAAGGTGGGCGAAAGCCAAAGATAAACCCTTGTAATCACCGGTATGTTTTTCGGCTGGATGATGAAGATAATAGCAAATTTCTGTCTTTATTTGAAGCCTCTGGAATAGATAATAAAGCTAAATTTATAACTTCTGTATTGTTTTCAAAAGAAATAAAAACAGTAAAAATTGATAAAGGTACTGTTGATTTTTACATGAGGCTGACTTCCTTTTATTCCCAGTTCAGAGCAGTGGGCGTGAATTACAATCAGGTAGTTAAATTATTATACACTCATTTTACCGAAAAAAAAGCAGCAGCATTTCTGTATCAATTGGAGAGACACACTGCTGAACTTTCAGTGTTATGCCGGAAAATTATCGAATTGGCTAATGAATTTATTAACGGGAATATAGAAAAATGATGATTCAATGATTGCAAAAATTGGCAGAAGCAGTAATCTATATGGTGCCTTAGCCTATAATCATCATAAGGTGGAAAAGGGACAAGGACAAATTTTGTTGATGCATAAAATGGTAGAATCCACAGATGGGACGTATACAATATCCAAATTAATGAGATCTTTCGATCCTTATCTGGCTGCCAATCAAAAGACGGAAAAACATACTTTACATATATCGCTTAATCCAGATCCGAATGATAAGGTCAGTGATAAGGATTTTGTGAAGATGGCCGAAGAGTATATGAATGGAATGGGGTACGGTGAACAGCCTTACATGGTTTTTAAGCACACTGATATCGACCGTACCCATATTCATATTGTGTCTGTATGTGTTGATGAAAATGGCAGGAAAATATCAGATCGATTTGAGAAAAGGCGATCGATGAATATGTGCAGACAACTCGAAAATACCTATGATTTATGGCCAGCTGCAAAAGGGCAGAAGGTGAAAAATAACATGGTTTTCAAACCTGTTGATTATCAGACCGGAAATATTAGACATCAGATCGCCTCTGTCATCAGGAATATAGCTAATGTGTATTCCTTTAAAACGCTTGGAGAGTACAATGCGCTGCTTTCACTTTTCAATATAGCAGTTGAAAAAATTGAAGGTGAATTGCATGGCAAACCACAGCGGGGGTTGGTGTATTTTGCATTGGATACAAACAAACATAAAATTGGAAACCCATTGAAAGCTTCAAGGATTGGAAAAGCTGCACTCTTACCTGCACTGGAATCTCATTTTTTAAAAAGTAAAGAATCTATTCTTCAATCGAATAAAACTGAAATAAAGGGCTGGATTGATAATGCCCTCAAAGTGAGTCTTCATGAAAAAGATTTTGTTGAGAAATTAAAGTCTGTGGGTGTTAATACGATAATCCGCAGAAATGAAGCCGGACGTATGTATGGAATCACGTTTATCGATCATAACACCCAAACAGTATGGAATGGTTCAAATTTGGGAAAAGGATACTCCGCTGCTGTTTTTAATGATTTATGGAAGAACCAGGAGCATTTAAATAAATCCTCTGACGCAAAGCAGGCAGAAGCGAAATCACTCCCAACAAATCAATTTTTGCCCCTTCAACTTCATCCCTTATTTGGATTTTTAGATGATGGCAATGATGATTTACGTGACACTGAATCAATGGACTCATTTCCCGGATTGTTGCCAATAGTACAGAGAGAAGACGATGAAGAACAGTTTTTTTCACAGCAAATGCGAAAGTGGAAAAAGAAAAGAAAAAGATAGTCTGATGATTTCTTACTCTTAGGCTTCTTTTTGCATAATTGCCTGTACTTTTTGCTGTAATTCCTTTTTATCAGGTAAATACAACTGGTATTTGGAAACAAATATTTTATTAGAAATACCACCTGTTGCATATTCCACCAATACTTCATCTTTTTCCGCAGAAAGGATAATGCCTATAGGCTCATTATCATCCACAACATTTTCTTCAGATTTAAAGTAGTTCAGATATAAATTCATTTGTCCTATATCATTGTGCTCAACCTGTTTTATTTTTAAATCAATAAGTACAAAACATTTTAAGATACGGTGATAGAATACAAGATCAATATAAAAATGCCTGTTACGAAGTGATATCTTATACTGTCTTCCGACAAATGTAAAACCCTTTCCCAGTTCTAAAAGAAACATCTGCAGATTGTCAATAATCTTCTGTTCCAATGCTTTTTCGGTAACACGATGACTTTGAGGTAATTTAAGAAAGTCCAGGACATACGGATCTTTTATAGCCTCAGTAGAATCGGTCACAATATGACCTTTTTCCGCCAGTTGCAGTACACCCTTTTTATCCTTGCTCAATGCCAGTCTTTCAAAAAGGGAAGAGTTGATCTGCCTTTCCAGTTCGCGATAGCCCCAATTTTCCAGCACGGCCTGTTTTTCATAGAACTTCCTTGACGTATCATCAGAAATACCGAGCAAAGTAACCAGATGAGTCCAGCTTAATTTGGCAGGCACTGCCTGCCATTTCTGATAGGTCAGATAAAATCTGCGCATATCTAAAATATTACGCCTGCCAAATCCTTTGCCGTAACGCTGCCTTAGATCTTTGGAAAGTGTTGCCAGCAAGTTACTTCCGTATTCTGCACGTTCCTCACCATGCTGCTCGTATTCCACGATATGCCTGCCAATTTCCCAGTTGGCTTTCACCAGCTCGGTATTGACTGCCTTAACCGCATTTTGTCTTGCAACCTCAATAGCGGATCCGATACTGTCCAGTAGTTCTGTGTATTTTGATTGTACAGGTTTCATTGATATTTTGTTATAAGACAAATGTAAAAAATTCCTTGGTCAACAAATGCTATGATTCATGAGAAAATAAGTTTCAGCACTGTGCCAAACGCTTCCTTATAATGCCTGACACTGCCAGTGTAGAAAACAGACTTCTGTTACCCGATAAATTCAACATCCTAACTCTAAAAATAAATGATATGCAGGGTGAAGATGATCTACGGGGCTTAGCTAAAATTATGGCTTTTATGCGTGCCGTCAGTATTTTATTGGTACTGATGCATTATTACTGGTATTGTTATCCATTTTTTAGCGAAAAACATTAGAAAACTCTAAGCGAGTTAATACAGAGTAGATTACGTTAAGGAGATTTCTTATAGGTAACGATTTAGTAATGGTGCTAACTGCACTCACTTTCAGTAGTTTTCTCCTTGTAATTCAGTGCAAATTTACAAAATATGAATAACATCTTTTGTGCTAAGCAGAAGTTTTTTCCCTTTTTAAACACTATATAAAACAAATAGCATTCAGTATTAATTAGAGAAAAGTAAAACCATATAAGAAAAAAAATCTTACCCAACTTGGGTGTAACTTGGGAAAAAGAGCGATTGATAATCCCAATCTTTGTAAAGAGCAATTCATTCAATTGCAATTAGTATTCTAACAAAAACTATATTGCCATGAAATACTCTTTACATAAAATCATTGACGATGTAAGTCAATATGAAAGCAAAATTGTGAATGAGGCATCTGGATCTTTGGAAGAGGTACTCAAAATGATTAGCTATTTGCAAGAAGTCCTTACCTCATTAAAAGCATCCGTTATTGCAACCTATAAATTTCCAATATAAGTATCCCGCAACTGCTCCAACGATAATGCCAAAGATGGCAATCATATAATTATTAACGAACTTCTTCATATGTAACTTTTTCAAATTGTTTATTGCCTCAGTTATTAGTATTGCGGCATCCCGCAGTACTACAGCAGCCCTTATTCATTAAAGGTATTAATGCAAACAAGACTCCAAGACCTATAAGCATCCACTGTTTGTCCATGATGCCTTGCACAATCACAAAGAGACCTAATAAAAGCCTCAACACACGGATAATATTCCAGTTACTCAAATACTTTATCATTGTTATTTAATTTTTTTATATACGATTAGATATATCCTTTCCACATTCCAAAACCATTTGTTTTGCAACAATTCCTATAAAAAAATCCCTTATCAGTTTTTTACTGAGCTAATCTTAAATTCTATCATTATCCAAGTATACATTTTCAGAATCATTTTAAAATGTTTAGCTGATTAGTTTTTTTTTGAGGCCACGAATTATATCACTTGGGAACTGTTCCTATTATAAAAAATCCTTTTTCATGCTCACTGATTTTGAAATCAATAAATCCTGCATTTGCAAACAGTTCCGACCAGTCTCTTCTGCCGCCTCCTGAAAAAGGTGTAAAGGAACATATTAATTTAGCTCCTGGCACAAGTACCCGATAAACTTCCTTTAATGCATTAAGGGGATGGTCCCAAAAATGCATATTATCCATTGCAAGAGCTCCATTGAAACTATTGTCATCAAATGGCAGGTTTGAAGCTGTACCTTTAAAAAGAGCCATCCTGCCTGAACCTATTGCCTTGACATTTCGTTCGGCTGCCAGCTTGTGCATAAGATCTGACGGGTCGATACCTGTAACAGTTCCTTCTGGTAAAGCATTTGCAAGAACCTGAAGACCTATTCCAGGTCCAAATCCTATTTCAATAGCGCTGTCACTTGGAGTAAGACCAAGATGTTCAAAGGCTTGGATTGCCATAGTATCGCCTAAGCTAACCATCATAGAAGCTCCTCTTTGTCCCCATTTCCCTTCCGGTTTTACAAACATTCGATATATATCAAACATCTCTGATTTATTTTAGGTTGCTTTTTCATTTCTAGCATTTCATTTGCATCCATCTTCAACTGAGCAGCTGTTATCACCAATTACCTGTATAGAAGCTTTAGGATTTGATGCATTCCATTTTGTAAAGGTTGTGTTCAGTGTTTCTAAAAATACCTGCGACGGCTGTGCACCGGAAATCGCATATTTTCTGTCGAACAAAAAGAAAGGCACACCGCTTACCCCAATATTTTTAGCTTCCTGTATATCCTGATTGACTTCGTAACTATACTTTTGATCATCAAAAATTGAATTCAACTCTATTTCGTTCAGCCCCAGTTCTAAACCTATGTGAATTAGGCTTCCTGTATCGGCGATATTTTTTCCTTTTGTAAAAAAAGCAAGAAATAAAAGCTCTTCTGCCTTATCTCCGATATTTTTAGATTTTGCAAATTGTATAAGCTGGTGTGCTTTTTGAGAATTAACAACGATAGATTGATCTAGATGATAATCCAATCCTGACTGCTTTGCCATTTCGGTTACATTTGCCAGCATTCCATTTACCTGATCTAAGGGCATATTTTTACGCTTTGTCAGATATTCGTGGTAAGTTTCACTGGATAATTCCGAAATAGAAGGATCAAGCAGGAAACTCTTCCAAACTACTTCGATGTGTTCCTTATGCTCAAATTGTTCCAAGGCTGCTTCAAAATTTCTTTTCCCGATATAACAGAACGGGCAAATCACATCACTCCATATTTCTATTTTCATTTCATTATCTATTTTAAATTTGATATCTAAAGCTTCTTTTTTATTATAACTCTCTTTTTATTAATGTTATCAAATCTGACGCGGGGAAAACTCCTGATTGTCTCCACTTCAGCTCTCCTTTATTATAAATCATTAAAGTTGGTACACTACGAACCTGAAGTTGTGTAGCAAGTTCTCTATTTTTATCAATATCGATTTTGATGATCGTAGCACTATCTCCAATATTTCTTTTCACTTCATCCACAATTGGGGCCTGCAACTGACAAGGGCCGCACCAGGTTGCAAAAAAATCAATTAATAATGGTTTGTCCTGATTTATTAGTTCCTCAAAATTCATTGTTTCCTGATTTAGCTTTAACGGAGTGATAAAAAGCCGTCTGTTTCAACGGATTTGTCTCATTATAGCAATGATGCGTTTAAAGTTATTTCAATATTTAATGCATTTCCTACGGTACACATCTCTTTGGCCTTATCAGCTAACTGTTGGAAGAGATCATTCTCAATACCCGGAATACTTGCTTTAAAATTGATGTTTGAACTCTTTAAAACATTATTTTCTATTACCACTGAAACATTGGTTTCAAGTCTGTCGGCAATAATTTCATTTTCTGAAAGAATGTACCCAAATGTCATGGCATAACAGGTGGCATGGGCTGAGGCCAGCAGCTCTTCTGGGTTTGTAAATGTGCCATCACTTTTTGCAAAAAAAGGCTTGAAGTTAACACCGTCCAAACCTGAATTTTCTATACTCAGTTTCCCGTTTCCCTGTTTGAAACCTCCCTGCCAAATGGCTTTAATGTCTATTCCCATTTTTTCTTTTTTTTTAAATTAGCTATGCTACAAAATTACTTTTGCATTAGTTTTTAGGCAATGGATATAAGGCCCAATGTATAGGACATTTTTCCTTTTTTAGTCCATGTTAGCATCCTTCCTAAATTCCAAAGGTGATGTCCCTGTATGTATTTTAAAAAAACGGATAAAATAGGATTGGTCATCATATCCGAGCTGTGCTGATATTTCCTTTACGGTAAGATCTGTATTGGCCAATAATCGCTTTGCCTGTAACATGATCCTATTTTTTATGATTGAGTTTGGTGATATCCCTTTTTCATTTACTATTTTTCTGTTTAATGTTTTGGGGCTAACGTAAAGCAATTCTGCATATTCCTTAACACTATGCAGTTGGTTGTATTTAACTTCCACAAGCTGACTGAATTTCCTGCTCAAACCGTCTTCTTTCACTTCCATATCATTTTTATCCGGCGTCCGTTCAATCCATGCTCTGCTTGCTGAAATAATAAGTTCTTTCAATTTTGTCCGGAGCATTTCTTCTAACCAGTAGTCGTCTATCTGAAATTCGTCTTTCAAACTTACCATAATCCTGTAAAAGTGATTACTTTCTTTAGTATCTAAACCAATCATCGGCGTCTCAAAAACGTTATTGAAAAGGACACCGTCACAAGTAAGTTCCTTGTCATGGAAGGCAATACAATAAAACTGAGGATTGAAGTAAATCAGATGTCCTTTTGCTTGATTTCTAAATTGAAATTGTTGTCCTAAATTGAAAAAGAACATTGTGTCCTGCTCAGCTTTAAATATTGAAAAATCAACAATGACGGTACTTCCTTTTTGTGCAAAAAGAATAACATAGCAATCTGATGAATTACTGCAAGGCAAGGGGTTTTCGTCGACCGGAATTGCAGTATCAAAATCTAAATACCCAATTATCTTATTTCCAAAAGATTTTAGAAGTTCCATTTGTAGATTTTAATATCAGTTAGTAGCAGGTAGATTTTAAATTTTCAAAATCCATTTCTTACGGCTTTCTATGGTTTAGTTGTTATCCGATTTTTTAATATTCACAACCAGATAGCTATTAATTTTGCGGTAAAGACAAAAAAGGCGGTATGGCATAAAATACCACCCGCCTCTCCCAAAACTTAATCTTTTCACTTACCCCAAAATTCATTTTCACCATCTTGGTCATCTGAAAATGTCCAAACGTGAACAATTTTTCCGTCCTTCAGTTCAAATAAATCAATTCCGCTCATATTGATGTTCTTCGTCTCCTTATTACCCGTGAACCATACCGGGGCAGCAACCAAAGAACCACTTTCCATCAGTGATCCGTTGATTCTTACTGCCATAGTTCCCGATGTATCGCTCATCATACCGCCAATCATTTTAAAAATTTCATCTGGACCATTTTTCAAACCGGAAAACTTATTATTACCGGGTTGGCTCCATTTGGTTTCTGGTGTGAAAAAGGAAAGAACTTTTTCTGTTTCACCTTTTGCTAATGCAGCGAAATAAGCTGCTACGATTTCCTTTGCCTCCATGGATTTCGAATTTAGTTCGTAAAGTATCCTTTGTTATCTCTAGCCCATTCTTCAAGAGAAGTCATTTTTACAGGTAGCTTTTCAAGTACCTTGTTCATTTCAGGGTTAAATTTTGAAGGATATTCGGTCGCCGTTTTCAAACTTTCGTAGTATGAGGCAACTGCAGATGCTCCTGCTTCTCCAACGTAAGGAGCTAAAATCTCCTTGAATTCTTGTGGAGGTTGTGCATAGTAAACAATGTTATCGCCAAATCCTTTTGAGAACCTTTCCGCAAGATCATTTCCTTTTAAGTTCTCCAAACCACTTATCTGGAAAGTGTCCGCTTTAAGGTCTTCATTGTAAATTGCCTCTACTACAAAAGCACTTACATCTTTTGAAGCGATCCATCCAATTGGCATTGCTTCAGGAGTAGGGTATGCTAATTTTTTCTCGTTAGTGATAAATGGTGCGCAAAAACCTCCCATCATATTTTCCATATAGATTGTTGGTTCTATTATCACATATTCCAATCCACTGTTTATAAGATAATCTTTGATGTCTAACTTAACATCATCAGTAGGAACCCCGATTTTTTGCTCAGGAATCCATCCGCTAGTGTTCCAAACAATTTTCTTAACACCGTTTGCTTTGGCAGCGTCTATTACATTTTTCGCATACACTAAACCATCAAAAGGATTTGGTAATGAAACAGGAATCATAAATGCTATAGCGTCAATACCTTTAGTGATTTCGTTCATTTTTGCAACATCGCTTAAGTCTCCTAACACAGGCGTTGCGCCAGCATCTTTCAGCTTATCAAAGCTTTTTTCTGAACTTGTAGCTGCAAATACTTCAGCTCCTTTTTTCTTTCCTTCTGCAATTACATTGAATTGTTGTGAGCCTGTGGCTCCAAATACTAAAATTTTCATTTTTTATCTATTGTTTTGATTAATGTTTCATTTCTTCTAATAACTGCATATCCATCCCTTTGTCATAGTAAACAAAAAAGAGACAGTCCTTGCCCTCAAAGCATTTATTGCAATGCGGATTTTTACCAGGTTCAAACCAAGTAGATCCAGGAGGAATTGGTTTTGCATTCTTAACGTCACCTACAAAGGCACTTTCATTTCCTTCAATCATTACTGCCCAATAACTTGAGCTGTGTGTATGAAGTGGTGACACAGTACCGGCAGGAATTTTTACCATAACTCCAATTGGTTTTCCTACATCTGACAAATTGCCAAATACAACTGAGAATACAGGACCTTTATCTCCCATCTCTTTAACCATAGGAATCCATTTCATTTCTTTTGCAAGGGTAATGCTACGTTCCTGAGCTAACAAGCTATTGCTTATTAGTAAAACTGAAACAAAAAGGAGCAACATTGTTAATACATTTTTTCTCATTTTCTGATAATTTAAATTTAAAACTTGTACAAAGTTCCATAATTACTTACTTTTGCACAAGTACTTACATGATAGTTAGGTACTTACCAAAAAGTTAGAATTATTATAATACAATGGAAAAGAAAGAAAAAAAAATTTTGCCATGCGATGATAACTGCCCAGTAAAGGCATCACTAAGTCTTTTAGCAGGAAAATGGACCATGATGATTATCTTCCAAATTGGCAACGACGTGATGAGATATGGCGAATTAAAAAGAGCTATTCCCAGCATCAGTGAAAAAATGCTTATACAGGAGCTGAACATGCTTGTTGAAAATAGATTGGTAAGTAAAAAGGCTTACCCGGAGATTCCACCAAGAGTTGAATACAGATTAACAGATTTAGGCTTAAAAACTATTCCCATTATTGATAAACTTGTAGAGTTTGGAAAAGAAAATTTATTAAAGCCTTAATCATACAGCCTGATGCGTTAACTATCATGTAAATTATATAGAGTTTGATTGTATTGATTATAAATTTTATAAATCTATATAAATGTTTTTTTTTGATACGCTAAAATGAAATAATATGGAGACTATAACATTCAGTAAAACAGAATGTGGTGTTGATTTTTTAATAAATGTTCTAAACAATCCCGAACCCGGACAATTCTTTAAAGCAGAGTATCATAATACCAATTTTTTTGAAATTGTTTTTATCAGGAAAGGTAATGGAAGATTGTTCTTAAATGATACAATTATAAATATCAAAAATGATTCGATCATTTTTATATCTCCATTTCAGAAAAAAAAATGGGACATAGAAAAGCACAGCTTAGACGTATCACTATTGGTTTTCCAGGAAGATTTTTTAAATGAGTTTTTCTCTGATAAACTTTTCACATATCGCTTATCTTATTTTTATCAAAATCAGTATCCATTAATTCTAAATTTGCCTAAAGAACAGATTCGAAGTTTTTGCAATATTCTTAAAGAAGTAAAGGTTGAACTCAAAGCGACCAATTTTGACAGTGCACATATTATTCGGTCGTTGATATATTATTTATTACAGAGATTAAATAGGCTGTATGGTTCATCATATAATTTATCTTATCAAATAGACGCTTCTAACCATGCTTACGCATTTAAAAGATTAATGGAAACACATATTCGTCAAAAGCAGCGTATAAACGAATATTGTGAATTACTTGGGATAAGCAGGATAACAATAAATTCAGCTGTAAAAAAGCAGTTTAATACCACGGCTACTGACCTATTAAAAAAACGTTTATTATCAGAAATAAAGACTGAATTAATTTATTCCGGCAAAAATGTGAGTGAGATTGCTTATGAATTTGGTTACTCGGATCCAAATCATTTGATGCGTTTTTTTAAAAAGCAGACCGGTAAAACGCCTTCTGAGTTTATTAATACTTATCAAAATGATAGTTTATAATCATCTAAAGGTAGAATTTTAGTTTCTGCTTCGACATATCTTTGTACTGCAATTAAATATTATTATTATGAAAGTACAATTAATCAGAAATGCTACAATGATTATTGAATATGCAGGTAAAAAAATATTGATAGATCCTATGTTTTCAAAAAAAGGAGAGTTAGGACGCGTCCCTTTCCCAGCAAAAGATTGGAATATGAAAAGAAATCCTCTTCACGAACTTCCATTACCTATTGAAGATATTATTCGAGATATTGACTTTGTTTTTCTAACTCACTTGCATTTTGATCACTGGGATAAAGTAGCTGCAAATGCGCTGCCTAAAAATGTAAAAATCTTTGTTCAAGATGATAATGATAAGAATAAAATTTCAAAGCTAGGTTTTACAAATATCGAAGTTCTTTCAGGAGGCTCAACATTTGAAGACATCAAGCTAGATCGAACCAAGGCCCAGCACGGAAAAGGCTTCATTTTAAAAATTGCTGGAAGCGTCAGTGGTATGGTATTACAACATCCTTCTGAGAAAAAACTTTATATTGCAGCTGACACTGTTTGGTATGACGAAGTTGAGAAAGTAATAATACATTATAAACCTGAAGTTATCATAGTTAATGGCGGAGATAACAGATTTTTTATTGGTGATCAATTGATCATGAATAAGGAAGATATACGTAAAACACAAATGGCAGCACCAAACGCAAAAATTATCGTAGTGCACATGGAAGGTGTATATCATAATACGCTATCACGTAAAGAGCTGAGAAAGTATGTAAAGGAAAACCAGATTGAGCAGAATATAATTATTCCAGAAGACGGTCAAGAAATTAATTTATAATTTTATAAGGCTAAGGCTAACTATAAAATCTAGTTTTAATTTTATACAGTAAACATTATAAAAATCTCGAAGTATACTTTACAAGTGTAAGATATTGTATATCTAATTTATCAGATGCTGTAAATCCGGATCATTTTTGATGCGCTCCATTTCGCTTGCGACAATATTCAGTATATCTGATTTTATCTGCTTGTAATTACTTTCAATTTCCTGCTTCATTTTATCTTCTCCGTGTTCATCAACAAAGGATAGGATTTCTGGTATCTTCTGATAGACTTTAGTTTCTGCGGCAACTTTTTCGTTGTCTACTACAATTTCAGCGTGGAAAATTTTCTGGTCGATACGCTCATCAAAGTTATCCGATACAGAACCGACAAACATACCTTGTGTCAAAGTTGAAATTTTCGAAGCAGGTATTAGGCTATCGAGCTGTGTGGATATAGAAGTAGATTTATCATTGCGGTTAATCGTCATACTTTGGCGTTTCTGCAACACTTTACCGAAGCGTTCCGAAAGGCTTTTTGCCGTTTCACCAACCACTTGGCCACTAAATATATTACCGACGGTATTCTGGATGACCTTGCTCTCTTTGTCGCCGTAATCCCTCGTTAATTGCGAAAAATCCTGAAATCCTAAACATACTGCCACCTTATTACTTCTCGCAGTTGCAATCAAATTATCCAATCCCCTGAAATAGATTGTCGGCAACTCATCTATGATAACGGAACTCTTTAATTGTCCTTTTTTATTAATGAGTTTAACAATCCTTGAATTGTATAAGCCCAAAGCTGCCGAATAGATATTTTGACGGTCGGGATTATTACCTACGCATAAAATCTTGGGTTCTTTCGGGTTATTGATATCGAGGGTAAAGTCATCGCCTGTCATTACCCAATACAATTGGGGGCTAATCATTCTTGATAAAGGAATTTTTGCCGATGCTATTTGTCCCTGTAACTGGTCTTGTGCGCCTCCTTGCCAGGCATCCATGAACGGCGACAAATAATTTTCTAAATCAGGATACGAAGTTAAAATCGTGAATACATCTGAATACTTTTTGTTCAACAATTCAATAGCGTGTGGGAACGTACAATACTTTCCGTCTTCATAAATTTTCAAATACCAGATAATGGCCGCCAATAATATGATTGGACTTTCCACGAAAAAATCACCTTGCTTCTGTATCCACGATCTGTTGAGGTTCAACATAATGGTATATGCCGCTTCGTAAGCATCTGAAATGTCCGTCATAAAATCGGGATTGAGTGGATTGCAACGGTGGCTCTTGCGTGGATCGTCAAAATTGATAACGTAAAATTTAGGCTGAACTTTGTACTTATCCCGATGCTTCAGTAAATGATTGTAGGCAATCGTAGAAAGGTCGTCAAACTTGAAATCGTAGATATACATACTAAAGCCTTTCTCAATCTGCTGTTTAATGTAACTGTTTACGATTGCATACGATTTACCGGAACCCGGAGTACCCAAAACGATGGTTGCTCTAAAAGGATTTACAATGTTTATCCAACCATTGTTCCATTTGCCTTTGTAGTAAAATTTAGTGGGTAGATTGATTGAATAGTCGTTTTCCATCAACTTAGTTTCCTGTTGAAAGCTCTCGTTTTCGTTATTGAAAACGTCGTCCATTAGGTTTGTGCGTAGCAATCGGCTCATCCATAAGCCCGCCATCAATAAGGCGATATATCCTAACGATATAGTAAAGAAATAAAGAAAAGTGCCTGTTACCGGAGAAAGATCTAACAATCGTGTGTTCAGAAAAAACAACACAAAGCCCAAGCCCAAAGCTACCTTAATTTTTGACCAGGTTATTTTCTCATTTTTTACTCCTTTTGTCCCCAAACAACTTAAAGCCAGCAATACCAAAGCAAATACTTTGGTGTACAGGGTATGCGAAAACAAACCCGCCGTCCGGTCGAAATTGCCTAATATTTTGTTGATGACTTTCAAAGTCCAACCACGTTCTAAAAAGAAACCGTAACAGAACCAATACAAGTGCATCAGCACCAAAAGAATACTAACTGCCCGCATAAAAGCCATTATCTTCGCAAGCCCTCTTAAATCGTCTTCTCCCTGCATTATTTAAGTTTTAATTTTTGGATGTGAATTTAAAGGCTATGTGGAGTGACTACAAGAATGTGGCGGTCTGTGGCTTTGTCGGGCAGTGTTTGGCTTTATTGTACATTTAAGTCGTTGTAGTAGAAGATTATTTGAATTAAATTTGTTGCTCAAAGAACAAATATTTCCAAACAATAATAATCTAATAACATACATTTATCTGAAAGTAAACAGTCTGCGTCAGAGATCAGGATCAAGAGATGAATAGTTGAAAAAATTATACCACCCGAAATGAATGATAAAAACGTATTTTCAAAAGATTTTTTAATCGCTTTATCAAATTGGCAAAGAGGTTGGGCAGAAAATCAAGCAAGAAGAAGACAAATTGCGGATGAATTAGTAAAACAGTGTGAGAATATACCAGTTAAATTTAAAACAGTAAGTCATTGTTGTTATAGAAAGAGGTTCATACTTGAAGGCGAAATTATACCAATACTAATAGACAATGATTTTTTTGAAGGAGTAGCAAGTTGGACAAAAGACAAGGATTATGCTAAGAAATTTAAAGGCATAATTAAACCTAATACAAAATTTGTAATGTTGTTTAAACATACTCCACAACTCAATGAAATCGTAATCAATATCATTTCACTATGGAAAGATGAAGCATTTAAAAAAGCTGTGGAAGAATTTAAAAATGAAGATTACGAAGCTGCAAAACCTTTAATTAACTTCAAAGATTATCAATCAGAAATAATTTTAAAATCAACACTAAAAGGAACGGAAATAGAAAACATTGTTGGTATTTCAAGTTCCTTTGGAGACTTGTGTGATATGGCTAATATTCCAGAGGATAAAAGGGAAGAATTATCAATTAAATATACCCGAAATCTTGATGGTTTACCTATTGAAATTCCAACTTTTGCTGGAACAAGACCAACAAAAGAAGCAATAAACAATACTTTAATTAAATTCAAAGAAACTCTTGAAACAGCAAAGACCAACAATATTTTTGTTGACTGGAGTAGAGCTGCAAAAGTTCATCAGGATGACTTGAAACATAAACCTAAATAAAAAAACGAACGGCTCACGTTCTGACAGCACTCGCATCGATGGGACATTTTTGTAAATTAAACTACTATAATTTGTCAATAAAATTACTCCAACGTTGTGTAGCAGTATTTGGCTGAATATTATTTTTGACCTCTTTGATGTTTGCGTTTTCTCCTCGTCTTATTGGCAAAGTCCTGTTCTTCGTAATCTTCGCCCCGGGCTTCGGGAAGTAAGCCGCCTAACGCTTCAATCAAACCGTCTTCGTGCTTTTCCATAGTTAAGAAGTCGAACAGATGGTGTGGTTCTTCCGTAGCAAGATCCGCATCATTTGATGTGGATAGTTTGGGTTGTAATTCGGCAGGCTTTTTAATATCCGGTTTGACGTTACCGGCTTCCAAAATTTCAACATTAAGCCAGGGAATGTTTGTAGGGGCTGTATCTGATAATTTTGATGAAAGAATTGAACAGAAAATGTTTCATGCAGAAATAGTAGTGGATAATGGGAAAGTAGCTGAAGAAATTAAATTTTATCAACGGATACCGGAGATTCTATCATTTGTAAATGATAGTGGAGAAGACCGGTTCACATCAATCATTGAAGAGAATTACAGAAATGTTAAGCAGGACGTTATCAGGATCATTGAAAATGAGATTGAGCGTATAAAAGCCCACCCTGAACTACAGCATTTAATACCAAAAGAATAAAGTAAAAATCCCCGGAGACCGGGGATAAAAACTAATAACCATGAAAACTCAATTAAACATGAGAATCAGATGCAAATTTACTGTAAATAAGTTTTTTTTCCGATTCACCTCATCTATGAGTTGTATTGTAAATATAGTTTGCTTCGCTTAAAAGGAAATTAATCTATCAAGTTCTTTCAAATTCAAATGAGCTTTCAGCCTTGTCATTCAGTGTAATGTGAGCGTTAAAAGTTTTCCCTGACCTACTTTTCATTCCTTTTATTAATGAAGTTCTGCCTGTGTTAACAAGGCTTTCGATATCATATACTGAGATTTGGACACCGCAGATATTTCTAAACTGCAACCAACTGCAACGAATATCAGGACACTTTACAATATGATCATGAATAACCAAATACTGCGTTTTACATTTTGGACATATAATATTGGGGAGATGAGGCTGTTCAATGCGGATCTGCAGTAATTCTTTAGTAACAGATTTTGTATAGCTTTCGATTTGCTTTTGAAATTCAGCTGCCTTGGATTCATTATTTTCTATACGCTGCATTTCCAGTTCCCATTCTGCAGTTAAAGAAATATCAGCTATTTTTTTATCTTTTACCAGATCATGAACATATAGACCTTTATCAGTTGGGATGATTGATTTTTTATCTCTTTTAATATAACCCCGATGAATTAGCGTCTCAATAATAGATGCCCTTGTTGCAGGTGTGCCAATGCCTATATTTTTTAATATTTTTCGCTGTTCTGTTTCTTCAATATCCTTCCCTGCATTTTCCATTGCAGACAATAGGCTTGCTTCAGTATAAAGGCTTGGAGCCTGGGTTTTCTTTTCGAGGATCGTAATCTCTTTAATTTTCAGTTCTGCACCTTCCCTGACCTCAGGCAACTCCTCAACCGTCTCAAAATCATCTGAAGAAATACCGGCTATATTACGCCAACCTCTTTGCAGGATTTTACATCCCTGAGCTGCAAAATCAAAATGAAGCACCTGTAAACCAATATCTGTAATTTCTTTGATACATGGCTGAGAAACAGCCTCCAGTAATCGAAAAGCGATCAGTTCATAAATAGCATTCTCTTTTGCCGTAAGTGCTGAAGGAATTTTTTCAGTAGTAAGCAGTCCATGATGATCGGTAACTTTCACATCATTGACAATTCTTTTGGTGAAGTTTCCCCAGGGAAGTGAACCTGCTGCATTTTTATAAAGCTCTTTTTCCTGAAGAATTCTGATGAGATCAGGTATTTCCTGCCATAGATCTTCCGGGATGTATTGACTTCCCGTGCGGGGATAGGTAATAAATTTATTCTCATAGAGACTCTGAGCAATATTCAGCGTCTCCTCTGCACTGAAATTTAACCTCTTGTTTGCTTCTTTTTGCAGACCTGTCAAATCAAAAAGGAGAGGAGGCTGCTCTTTTACCGTCTTTACATCAATGGAAGTAATGGTTGCTGTTGTCGGGTTTCTTTCCAAGGCTTTTACAATATCTTCAGCTTGTTTTCTTTCTGTGAATTTTAGTTTACCGAGACTATTGAATTCAATAAAGTCCTTTTGATGCCGAAGTTCAATCTGCCAGTATTTCTGACTGATGAAATTTTTGTGTTCATGATAACGTTTGCAGATTAAACCTAATGTCGGAGTCTGAACCCTGCCTAAGGAATATAATCCGCTACCTGCAGCTATAGTCAATGCCTGAGTGGTATTACTCCCTAATAACCAGTCGGCCCTGCTTCTGCATTGACCTGCATGAAATAAGCCATCATACTGACCTCCGGATTTTAAATTTTGAAAACCATTTTTAATGGCTTTTTCTGTTAGGGAACTGATCCATAGCCTTTCAAAAGGTTTTTTACAATTCAGATATTCATAGATATACCTAAAGATAAGCTCTCCTTCTCTTCCTGCATCTGTAGCGACAATAATACGGTCACCTGCATCGAATAACTTTTCAATGATTTTCAGTTGTTTGGATGCGCCATGGTCCACTAAAAACTGCCTGCCCTTTTTTACTTTTCTGATGGTTAATTTGAACGGTTCGGGTAAAATAGGCAATGCCTGTTTATTAAAGCTTGAGATACCATAATCTTCAGGCATTGCCAATACCAGTAAATGGCCAAAAGACCAGGTAACGGCATAGCCATTACCTGTTATATATCCATCTTTCTTTTCAGTTGCTCCCAAGACCATCGCTATTTCTCTGGCAACACTGGGCTTTTCTGCTAATATTACTTTCATATCGATCGTTATTAAAGTTTACATCAAACACCTCGTCTTCTTGCATGAGACTGTGGCTTATCCTGTTTTGCCTGCTGAATTTTATCTTTAGGAGTTTGTTGCCCTTTCTGTAACGGTTCTTTTAAATTCTTAGTGGCTTCATTGGTTTTACCTTCTGAATTAACTGCCGTTTGTGTTTTGTGTCCCTCCGTAGGTCTTGCCTGTTCTCTCGCTTTATTTGGATTCTGAAACGAAAAATCTACTTTTCCTGTCTCTTGATTAAGGGTGATATAACCCTTATAGGGCCGGCCTTTTTTATCCAGCAGTCCATCCAGATAGATGGTTTGCCCACCTTTAAATTTCTCATACTGTTCATCACTTAAGGCTTTGCCTCTGAATGTTTTTGGAATTTCTGAATGAGATTGTTGTTGACGCTCTTTATGATCGAATAAAAATTCAACATATTTTTTATCAGCATTAAACTGAACATGTGCATTAAAGGGCTCCCCTTTGGTAGAAATCATGCCTTCCAGATATAATGCCTTGCCTTCTATTAAAGTTTGCTTTTGCTCTTCATTTAATTTGATACCTTTAATCTCATCGGGAATTTTGATATTTTCAACTTTATAAGCAACCAGTTCATTCGTGAGACGGTCTCTGCTGATAACGGAAGGAATAATTTCATCAGTCTTTGGATTAATAAGTTCCACAACACGTCCCATATTTCCGTTTTCCATTAAATTTTTTTTGTCTTCTGCAGTAAACTCATGACCCAGAAACTTAAAATTGAAATTAGGTTCTTTTCTGATTCCATGAATATTGATGACCACATCTCCGGCATCATTGGTATTCAGTGAAAGCCGGGCATCCATTCTGGTAAGGGCTGTTCCGAGATTGATGGTAACAGGAACAAGACCGTTGGTTTTAAATCCTTTTAACATAGGATCTAAAGCATTTGCTTTTTCTAATTTTTCTTGAGTTAAGCCGAATTTTGACATCATATTCCAGTCGATTTGATCAGCAGAATACTGATATTCTTTTTCTGATAAAGGGTTTGTACTCATCATATTGGTATTTGAGGTTAATATTTTGTAGGTCTTCAGAAATTCTTCACCCTCAGTACTGGGGTGGGTAAGGTGATGCTGGATCTGTTTTCCGATCTTCTCTGATTCTTTGAGTGGCGATTTAAAAAAGTTGAACAGAGTCGGATTTTTAAGTTGACTCAAAAAATTGGAGAAAAAGTTGGAGAATAGATCACCCTGTTTATCAATCTTTAGAAATTGATTCTGATTCTTCTTGGTGTTGGGTACTGTTTTCAGATCTCCTTTATCGTCTACTGTTTTCACAGCTTCAATCTGATTGGTTTTGGGATTGAAAACCAATAGAATATTGATTAAAGAAGGATCCGGTTGAGTGTTTTGAATGTCTTCCATGATGCTAAATATTTAATTTAACATCGAAGTTAGCGGACTAAACTCGTTAAGAAAATAGGTTGGAATGAAGTGGAAGCCTTTGGCTGTAAAAGGTTGAATCAGATATTGTTAATTAATCTGAAAGTAAGATTGATGCGCTCTTTCATAGGAGTGGCTGATTTAGCAATTCGATGCTCCCAGTTTTCCTGTAAATCACCTCTCATAATAAGCAAAGAACCATGGGGAAGCGGCAGACTGTATTTACTCTGATGATGGTCTTTCTTTCTGAAATCGAAATTTCGGGTTTGTCCCAGGCTGATTGAAGCAATAACCGGTCGCTTCCCATATCTGCTTTCTTTGTCCCTATGCCACGCAACAGAATCATTGTTATCTCTGTAAAGGTTCAATAATACACCATTAAATCTGTATCCGAACTCATTTTCAATTCTTTCTTTTAACGATAGTAGTTCCGGGGTCCATGTATTAGTCTTTGAGGAGTTGCTGTCTGCGGGTTGATAAGATTTCTTATCATCACCGTACCATGCTGTTAATCTCGGGGTCAAAACCATTTTGTCATACATCTTTTGAGTACGCTGTTCCCAGGGAGTATTCTCTAATAGTAATGCTTTAAGTGTATCCGCCTCTTCCGCACTTAAAAAATGTTCCCTGTATTCCAAAAGATCTTTTGGAAACTCATAAAATTCTTCTGCATTAAATAAACTGAGCTGGCTCATTGTCAATTTTTAATAAAATTTTTACTTTTACAAAATCCCGATTCATTGGGATTTTTTTTTCATCATTTGTGTTTTTTACTTCCCTTCGGGGAAGTTTTATTTTGTTTTCATATTAAGTAGCCTGTTTTCTAGATTACTGATACTGCGTTTGGCATCATCGACCAGATTTTTCAGACTCTCCTCATCAGGCAGATAATGCGGTTTGTAGTCCTGAGGTAAAATTCCTCTGACATACCTCCATATTTCCACGACATCTTTAAGAAAAATATCATATGGTTCATAAAACATATTATCCGCAGCCACCGTAATTGTTCTTGAATTCCGCTTAACAAAAGTTTTATAGGTGATTCCCTCAGTCGTAACAAAAATATATTCTTTTTTGGCTTTGAGATCTTCAGGTCTTTCAACATATTCCCCAATAATAATGGACTGATCTGCAAAAGGAGGCATAGAATCTCCATCTGCAAGAAAAGCTCTGAACTTGCCGTTTTTCAGAAACGGAAGCTGCATCTTCTGAAGTCTTTCCATATACTCAGGGTCGCTGTATCCGTTCAGATAACCCATAGAAGCTTTTTGAGGAACAATCTCAATAAAATTATCGCCATTTGAATCTACTACAACAGGTAAAATAATTTTATTACCCGGAAGTCTAACAATATCATCTAAAGGATATTTACGAATATCAATACTGACCAGTAAATCAATACTGACCTTATGATATTTTGAAATCCTCAATAAGATTTCAATCGGTGGTTCAGAGCGACCATCTTCGTACTTCGCGTACCGTTCACGGGTAATGGTAAGGTCAGCTGAAATCTTTGCCTGAGAGATTTTTTTCTGATCTCTCAGAAACCTGATGTTTTCTGAAAAAATTGACATTGGTATAATTTATACCAGCAAATATATAAATTTTGAGACAAATAGTATCTAATTTTGTCGCATGAATCGTTCGATAGTACATATGGATCTGGATACTTTTTTTGTCTCTTGCGAACGGAAAAAGAATTCAGAATTGACGGGAAGACCGATCATCATTGGAGGTGGTGACCGTGGGGTTGTTGCATCCTGCTCATACGAAACAAGATTCTTTGGCGTACGGTCAGCTATGCCCATCAAGATGGCTTTACGCTTATGCCCTGAAGCAATGGTGATCAAAGGTGATATGGATATGTATCTTAACATGTCTCAGCTTGTCACCGAAGTAATAAGAGATAAAGTTCCGGTAATGGAAAAAGCAAGTATTGATGAGTTCTATCTTGATCTCTCAGGAATGGATAAGTTTTTTGGTTGCTATAAATGGACTCAGGAAGTGGCACAGGCAGTAACAGACAACACAGGGCTTCCCATCAGTTTTGCACTCTCTACCAATAAGACCGTGGCTAAAATAGGAACAGGCGAATCTAAACCTGTCGGAAAACTGGAGGTTAAAGAAAAAGATGTTCAGCCTTTTCTGAATCCTTTATCTATTAAGAAGATTCCAATGGTAGGCAATGAGACATTCCAGTTACTGTCAAGATTAGGAGTCCGTACCATTGAAACGCTTTCCCAGACCCCGCCTGATGTATTGCAGCAGTTGATTGGCAAAAACGGAACAGTGCTCTGGAAAAAAGCCAATGGGATTGATGAAACGCCCGTCATGCAGTATTCTGAAAGAAAATCCATTTCTACGGAAGATACCTTTTCACAGGATACCATTGATGTGTTTGCTGTGAGAAGCATTCTTTCAGGAATGGTGGAAAAGCTATGTTACCAGTTGAGAGAAGAGAAATGGCTTACTTCCACAGTGGTGGTAAAAATCCGATATTCCAACTTTGATACGGAAACAAAGCAATGCAGAATCCCTCATACTTCAGCTGATCACACCTTACTGAAATATGTACTTGAACTGTTTAATAAACTCTATACCAGAAGAATCAGGATCAGAATGGTGGGTGTAAAATTTACCAACCTGGTTCATGGATGCCACCAGATGAATCTTTTTGAAGATACTGAGGAACAGATCTCATTGTATCAGGCAATGGACAAGATTAAAAACAGGTTTGGTACAACCAGTGTATGCAGGGCTTCAGGTTTAATACGTTAAAAATTTTAGGTTATGTTTCTCAATTGTCATTCTTTTCACAGCTTACGCTATGGAACCATTTCTATTCAGGATCTTGTTCAGCAGGCTGCTGAGCATAATGTAAGATGTTTAGCATTAACGGATATCAATACTGTTACCGGAATCTATGATTTCTATAAGATTTGTAAGGAAAAAGGGATCAAGCCTATTGTAGGAATGGAAGTCAGGATAGATCATGAATTATATTATATCTGCCTCGCCAAAAATCCGAAAGGGATCGGAGAAGTCAATAAACTCCTCACCAATTACAATTGTGAACATGTACAGATTCCAAAGATCAATCCTGATCTGCCTGACAATATCATCATTTATCCTCTGCATAATCTGCCGGAAAAATTATCTGATAATGAATTCATCGGTATTCGATATGAGGAACTTAATCTGCTGATCAAACCTGAACTGAAAAAGCTGATTCCCAAAATGGTTATTCTTCATCCCGTAACATTTAAAACAAAACAGGAATATAACCTGCACAGGATATTGCGGGCCATTGACAACAATACATTGTTATCAAAGCTTAATGAATCAGATGTATGTAAGGCTACAGAAACTTTTGTTGATAAAAAAGAACTGTTACAGAAATATATTCATTATCCTCAGATTATCGAAAATACTAAAATGATAATCGGTTCCTGCAGTTTTGATTTTGATTTTTCCACTCCTAAAAACAAGAAGTATTATACGGATTCAAAAGAAAATGACATTAAGCTGCTGAGAAAATTAGCCTATGAAGGTTTGGAAAAAAAGTATTCAATGAATCATACAGAAGCTAAACAAAGGCTGGAAAAGGAATTGGCAGTCATTGATCAGTTGAATTTCTGTGCGTACTTTTTGATTACCTGGGATATTATCCAATACAGTAATAAAATGGGATTTATGCATGTAGGAAGGGGGAGTGGAGCTAACTCTATTGTTAGTTACTGTATCGGTATTACCGCTATCTGTCCGTTGGAACTTGACTTGTATTTTGAACGGTTTCTGAATCTTAACCGCAAGACTCCTCCTGACTTTGATATTGATTGGAGCTGGCAGAGAAGGGATATTATTCTGGAATATATTTTTAAAAAGTATGGAAAAGATCATGTCGCTTTTTGCGGAACCAATGTTGAGTTTAAATACCGTTCTATTTTCCGGGAAGTAGGAAAAGCATTCGGACTTCCGAAAGAAGAACTGGATGCCCTGGCGACAAAACCCATGAATCAGCATGATGATAATTCAGTATTCAGGCTGGTTCATAAATATGGGAAATTGTTAGAGAAATTTCCCAATCAAAGAAGTATGCATTCATGTGGAATCTTGATATCGGAAGAACCTATTACCAATTATTCCGCACTGGAGATGCCTCCTAAAGGATTTCCGATTGTACAGTTCGATATGCATACCGCTGAAGACATCGGACTGGAAAAATTTGATATTCTCTCACAACGGGGGTTGGGAACTATTAATGATACCGTGCAACTGATTGAAGAAAAAAGAGGGATTAAAGTAGATATAGAAGATACAACACTTTCTAAAGATGAAGTGAAATGCAATGAATTTCTGAGTATCGGAAAAACTATCGGATGTTTTTATATTGAATCGCCTGCCATGCGGGGATTACTGAGAAGACTGAAGTGCGATAATTATAAAGTGCTCGTGGCTGCTTCATCGATTATTCGCCCGGGTGTAGCGCAAAGCGGAATGATGAAAGAGTATATTTTCAGACACAATAATCCCTCTCAGTTTGAATACTTTCATGAGGTTTTCGAAAAGGAACTGGGTGAAACCTACGGTATTATGGTATACCAGGAAGATGTGATTAAAATTGCCTTACACTTCGGAGGACTGCCAGCCTGCGATGGTGATGTTCTTCGAAGGGCAATGAGCGGTAAGGGACGTTCTCTGGCTGCACTTCAGAAAGTGAAAGATCATTTTTTTGAATCCTGCAGAGTGAAAGGGCATCCTGAACAGCTGTCTAAAGAAGTCTACCGCCAGATAGAATCTTTTGCCGGATACTCCTTTTGTAAAGCACATTCCGCATCTTATGCCGTTGAAAGCTACCAGAGTCTATTCCTTAAAGTCTATTATCCTATCGAGTTCATGGTGTGCGCAATCAATAACGGCGGTGGCTTTTACAGAACGGAAGTTTATGTGCATGAAGCTAAGATGTCGGGAGCTACCATTAATAACCCCTGTGTTAATCTCAGTGAATGGCAGACCACAGTATATGGGACTGATGTCTATCTGGGACTGATGCATATCGAAAAACTGGAAGGAAGACTGGCTCAGTTGATTCCCGAAGAAAGAAAAAAGAATGGGGAATATCGATCCTTAGAGAACTTTATCAAGAGAATTCCTATAGGCATCGAAACATTACAGATCCTGATTTTTATCGGTGCATTCCGGTTTACAGGAAAACAAAAACATGAGCTGCTTATTGAAGCAAGATTTTTATTAGGGAATAATAAAGAGGTTTACCGGCAGCCTACCTTATTGGAGGAGCCGCAAAAAAGTTATCACCTTCCTAAGATTGAAAGAAATAAGTTTGAAGATGCTTTTGATGAAATAGAAATTCTGGGGTTTCCTGTTTCCTTTTCTCCTTTTGATATTTTGCAGACAAAATACCGTGGATCAGTTATGGCTAAGAATCTGATACAATACCATAAGAAGCAGGTGAAAATGCTGGCATATCTGATTTCGAGAAAACATGTTCCTATCAAAAATAAACGGGAAGGAAATAAAAGAGATGAAATGTTTTTTGGGACCTGGATTGACGCAGAAGGGGAGTATTTTGATACCGCTCATTTTCCGGATTCTCTTAAACAATACCCTTTTCAGGGCGGAGGATGTTATCTGCTGTTGGGAACTGTGGAAGTCGACTTCCATTTTCCTACGATTACCATTCATAAAATGGCAAAAATGCCCTTCATTCCCGATCCCAGGTATTCAATGGATCAGGAAAAATCACAGGAAACACAAAGAAATCTTAGGGAAGACGTTAGTATGACCTTTAGAAAACCTTATCCACAGGAACATGAGATTGGGTTGCCGAGGGAAAAGATGAGGTAGCTCAAGTCCTTTTTTGTATTTTAGTAACTATCAAAAATAATCTAATAATATTTTTATCAATGGTATTACGCCATTAAATACTTTAATTTTATGATCACAATAACTAATGACCAAATAGCCACTATTGAAAATAATAGAGAATGGTGTGAAAATATACATTTTAATGATTTTTTGCTTGCACTTATTAAAGTAGATCCTAAATATTTACTCTGGCCGTATGGAATGAAAGAGCAGATGTGTGAGCGAGTATTTGCTTATGAACTATATCATCAATGGAGAATTGTTTCTGAAATATATCAATATGAAAATTTGATAATTAATGGAGAAATAAGAAAGGATGGGTCTATTTACAGAGAGAATATAAATATTGTATATCCAGATCTTATTTTACATGAACAGCAGAACAATATGAACCAACAGATTTTAGCTTGTGAAATTAAAACAATCAAAGCAGTAGAATCAACAGGTGGTTCAAATAAAGTAAAAAAAGACCTTTTTAAACTTGATAATTATATTAAAGATTTGAACTATCAAATATGCGCATTTATTCAAATTAAAGGTAATATTGATATTTCTGAGAAAGTAATTAAATATTTAAAGACAAAGAAAAATGAATTTGTAAACCTATCTAAAATTTATTATATCATTAAAGAGGATGATTATATTTCCTATGAATCTTTGGAAAATTTATTAGCATAATAATTACAATGTGATACAATGAGCGGAACAGAAAAAACAAAATCAGAAAGTCACTTATCTTTAATTAATCAAAATGTCTTTTTTAAAGAATTTACATTCAGTAACAATGACTTTAAAAGTAATGACAATTTTGAACAGGAACTTGCTGATAATGTGGTTTGGTTAGATGAATACTGCTTTATTTTTCAGATTAAAGAAATGAACCAGACTTCTTCTAATTATGAAAATTGGTTTAAAAATAAAGTCATGAATAAAGCAGTGAAACAGATAAAAAATACATTGCATTATTTTGATGTCCATGATTCTATAATCATTGAAAATGAGAGAGGTCATAAAATGAATGTTAAAGCCGCTAATGAAGTCAAGGATATAAAAAAGATTATTATTTATTCTGCTAATGTTGATTTTCCAGAAACACTACGGTATCAAAAATTTTATGAGAGTTCAGACGTAGGAAATATTCATCTTTTTCATATAGAAGACTATTTTTATATTTGTAAATATCTAATTACTCCTACCGAAATATCTGAATACCTGAATTTTAGAGAAGATTTTTTGGAATTTCATAAACTCGCTATTCATCGTGTACCTGAACAATACCTCTTAGGTCATTTTTTTGAAACTCTTAATGTAGATCATTTTAATGCAAAGTATATTGATAATGTACAGAAATATAAAAAAGAAGAGGATTTTGATATATCAGGATTAATTGAAAACTTTAAACAAGCTGTTATTAGTTCAACTTCATCGGTTGATATCCATTATTATCCCATTATTAAAGCTATCGCAAAATTACACAGATCTGAATTGATTGAATTCAAAAAACGAATTTCTGTTGCTATGGAGAAATGTGAAAAATTTGAATTTATAACCCCTTATAAAATGTATTCAGAGAGAACAGATTGTGCTTTTGTATTTATTCCTATACACTCTATAAATTTTCAACATGCAATTACTGCATTAAAAAATTATACATATGCAATAAAACAAGACTGCAGATCTCAAAAAGCTTTAGGAGTGGTAATTTACAGGAATCCAGACAATTTAGAGAAGATAGACACAGGATGGTATTTCCTTGATGAAACGTGGACTTTCGATCCCGTAATGGACAAAAAGCTCAAAGAAAATTATCCGTTTAGAGAATCAATTAATAAGAAAACTAAGAATCCTTACAAATGAGGAATTTAGGTGTTGATCGTAGATCATATCAAAAATGTAGGTATTGCAGGAATCGAACCTGCGTCTCTTAAAATCATTTTTGAAATTATATTTCCAAAAATGGCTTTAAGCGCCTTAACCAACAGACCTAATACCTTTAAAGATGAGTAAAGATAGACTTTAAAAATGACTTATCATAATCATCTTCCTTTACGAATGCATATTCATTTAGAAGATATATTTCAAGTCGTTTAATTATTTCGGATTCATTTTCATATTTTTTGAATCTTTTTAAAGAGATTGCCAGTTTATCAGGATCAGGATAACAGAGTGAACTTATCCTTAATGCTAATTCTTTGCAAATTTGAGTGAATAAAAAGTAATCCTCAAAATCTACTTCATTAAGTTCTTTCGGACTATTGTTAATACGGTACTTGGCATAAAGTTCTTCATTAGAATGTACATTTGCTTTTTCCCATTTATTTTTAATTTCGTTTATTGAAACCGTCTTTTTGTGTGAAAAATAAATTCTTAATCCGTGATAATACTCAAAAATATCTATTAAATAAGATGGTATATAGTCTACATTATTAAATCTACCTTTGGATTTAAAATAGTTTATAATCTGATTTAGCTTTGTAGTCTCCGTATTGAAGTTGATCGATTCACCATCTGTAAGTAACTTATATTCCTCTTTCATCTCATAAAGAAATGCTTCAAATAAGTGATATACTCCGGATATGTAACCTAAAATAGATTGGTTGTAGCTGGTGTTGCTTGAGTCCAACGAAACCCAAATATTATGCTCCTTACATTTCTGTTCCAAAAATTGTTCGGGACTTCCAGCATTATTTAAATTTTTTAGAAAATCTTTAATTGCAATTTCAGATAATTCCACAACATAATCCATTCTGCCTAACTCCGCTAATAGATTTTTATAAGCTTTATATTTAAATTGCATTATAATTCTTTCTTGGATAGTAATTTTTTTGATTTTTGTCTAGACTTTCAAATATAATAAATTATCTGACTATTACTGTTTATGGATTTTATTATTGATAACTGTCGTTACATATTCTTTTGTTAATTCATAACTTTTCCTTTTGTGCTTTTTTTACTTAATATAATAACTTTGTAAAATAAATTTCAGTATTTTCATTATTATGCAGTCTGAGGAAACAACATATCAAATATATTCACCATCCTCTGTTTTGGGATTATTTAGCAATGCATTAAAAATTAACGCAACAATTAATCTTATTTACCTAAAAGGTAGATATGCATATGGTGGAGGCAAGGCCTACGGTAATTACTATTACGATAATTTATTTTCGGAATCGGATAATATTTCAATAGGAGTTAGAGTTTCAGCATTATTGAGAACAAAGATTGTCAATAATGAGGTGTATACTTTACGTGGATATATTGAAAAAAGTATAAAGAACTCTTCTGTTGAGTTAAGGTTTGTGGTAGATGAAATTATACAACAAGAGGAAAAAGCAATCTCAGAAGACGAGTTACAACGGTATGAACTTATACAGGAAAAACTGGAAAAAGGATCAACGGATCTGGAAACGGTAATCAGAAATAAAATCCTAAAAGAAGAGCCTATCAGAATTGCGAATATTTATGGTAATAATGCAATTGTTCAAAGAGATTTTGCTGAAGGACTTGATGTTTCGCAGAAATATTTTCAGATTTCTGAATATACCTGCAGCATTACTTCTTCGACATCCATTTCAGAAAAACTGAAGGAGGTCTCTAAATCTGATTATGATATTATTGCGTTAGTCAGAGGAGGAGGGGATCGCCAAAGCATGGAAACCTTTAATGATATTACATTATCAAAACTCTTTATCAATTTACCGGCAGTGTCGGTAACGGCTATTGGACATACAGTGGATGAAACCCTTTTGGATAAACTCGCAGATAAGCGTTTTCATTTGCCTCACGATTATGGTGCAGGTCTACACGCTATTGTAGAGAAGCTTCTACATGAAAAGTCCAATTCGAGAGCGTTGCTTATTGATGAGGTTAAAAAAGATGTCAGCAAGCAATTTACTGAGCAAGTGAAAACATTGTCCGAGCAACTTGCTAAAAAGACGGAAGAATTTCAAAAACTACAGGAGCTTTCTTCTAAGCAACTTCTTGATACACAGAAAAACTTTGCTGAACAGCAAAAACAAAGACAGCTGGAGATGGATAATTATAAAAAAGAAATATCTGCACTTTACGAAAAGAATTTGCAATCTGTTATTAATGAGAAGACCGCATCTTTGAAAGCAGGAATGGAATCTTTACAGAAAGAAAATTCCAGACTGACGACAGAAGTTCAGCAAAGCAAAGGAGATCATTCCAAGATTATTATTGCTGTGATTGTGGCTCTGTTAATTGGTTTTGCTGTAGCAAAAATTTTATGATATCCTTTACAATCATTATGTAATTTCCTATTTTTCTAATTACCCTCAGAGTTGAATGCTGAGAATTTATTAGCTTGTCACTTATACTTTATCTGAAGAGAATTTTCAATAAGGCTATTAATTGATAAATATTTCATATACGGAGACATGGTGGTATCATGATAATTTCTAACCAAAATAACTTCTGTATCTGTTAAACTTTCTAGTAATGGAGGATAAGCTGGATCATCAGCGATTAAAATAACCTTCTTTAAGTTGTCATCTATTATGCTATCATAGATTGAAAAACATATTAAATCATGTGTACGTACATAGTAAATATTAATCAAGTAATTATCGACTTCTACTATTTCTGAATCAAATGAAAAACTTTCAATACTATGATAATTAGAAATGAAAATTGTAAGTTCAACAAAAATTTTTCCATTTGTCGTATCCATTGTTTTAAAATGTACGAAGAAATCACTTAAAAATCTAAGAAACAAAGAACTTCTTACACTTTTGTTGAATGATTTAATTGTATTATCATTTTCAAGAGACCTAATGGTAGCTCGGATCTCATTATTTAAATAAATTCCATCGGCTAAAATGTTAATAGAAGGTTTGGCTTGTTTTATAGTTTTTAAGAGATTAAAGTATTTTTGTCTGAAAAAATCTGAAGCCATTGACTGTGAATCATCACTTGACCATGCTCTAACAATCTCTAAATCTTCAAATTCATGAAACCCTTCTAACCAGATATGATCTCCTGTTACGTTTCTCACATACTCAGAAATAACTTTACAGCAAAGTTGAGGAAATTTAACAACCTGCACTTCAGCAAACCTTATGATTCCCCATCCTTTATTTAAAAAGTACTGATTTCTAACTTCATCCTTCTCTTGATCATTTGTATGAATTGGAATATTTCCTCTTAAAGTGTAAGGTTCATCGATTTCAATATCTATATAGAGATTATATTCTGGAATATGCAGCACATAGTCAGGATAATATGGATGTGTTTTGCCATCATCTATTATTACATTTTTGTAGACATAATTTTTAAAATAACTTAAGAACTTCTTTTCAAAGAAACTTTCACTAAAACCTGTTTTGGAGTTTTTGGTTGGTATTATTTTTTGTTCCGAAGGAGTGTGCTTAGGGTAAAATATATGAGGATATTCTTTCATTGAATGAATTTAATATAGCAATAATACTGATAATTAGGGGAAGTTAAAGGAAGAATACGGCTTTCCGTAATTATAGATAAATATTTTTAATAAATTTGGAATTAATGTTAACATATAAAAAAACTAATAACTCAGCTAACAGAAAACTTATTAATTTCATTTTTTAATTATTGATGGTAAACTCCGCCATTCATTCCGATATTTAATGAGACAATCTATATTCCCATAAAATGATAATAAAAGAAAATATACAATCATTGGCAATTCGCCAACTGAATACTATAAAAAAACTCTATGCCGATGATCCACACTTTATGCTTGAGCATTATCAATTAGAAAAAAGTACAACTTATGAATATGAGGGAAGAGAATTACTTGAACTCCTTCAAAATGCTGATGATGCTGCCGAAAGTACTTTTGATCCAAAAGTTTTTATCCATCTGATAGGTAATCAACTTATTATTGCAAATACAGGCAAGGTTTTTTCGGATGAAGGACTTATGTCTATATTTCACAGCCATCTCAGTTCAAAGTTCAATCAAAAGAACCAGATTGGCAATAAAGGATTAGGTTTTAGAACCACATTATCATGGGCAGAGAGGGTTTCAATTTTGAGTGGTGATCTAAAAATAAGTTTTTCAAATATCAATAGTAAAAATATCCTCGATGAGCTAATTGAAATTAATCCTTCAATAAAAGAACTTATATGGCAGACTTATTCAAGAATGGAAGATGCTATTTCAATTTTCAGATGTCCGGAAATCATTGAAAAAATTAATTTAATTCCAGATTTAGAGGGTTATGATACTGTAATTATTCTTGATTTAAAGGATAGTATTGTGGTTGATGGTCAAGTGAAGGCTACATTAGAGGTAATTGAAGAGCAATTGTCCAAAAATGTAGATCCGGAAGTTTTACTGTTCTTAAATAACTTGCATGAGATTAAAATTAAAACACCTAACATAGATGAAGTAATAACTAAAGAAGTTGTTTCAGAGGAAAATGTTAGTAATGATCACATATTAAAAAGAATTGCGGTAGGAACGGATCATTTAAAAAATGAATGGAATATATTTACTAGGAAGGGAAATCATCAACCAATAACTGGAAGTAAAAAAAATTATGAACTTTCTATAGCTTGGAAGGATGATCTTCAGGGAGCAAAAAAGGTTCTTCATTCATATTTTAAGACTGAAGTAGCTTTCAGTTTCCCTGGAATTCTGCATGGTACGTTCGAGTTAAGTAGCAATCGGAATGAATTAATCAAGGGCAAAGGCTATAATGCATTTCTTTTTAAAGAAGCAGCCAATTTAATTTCAGAAGTTGCACAAATTATTGCAGAAAAGAATTCTAATCCTGTTAGTTATTTACCATTACACATAACTAACGTTGATTTTAGTAATCTCAATAATCTTATTAAAGAGTTGTCTTTTAAGACAAGTGTATTAGATTCCTTGAAAAATAAAAGAGTTTTTCCTACGATTAATAATGAATATATAAGATGGGACGAAGACGAAACTCCACCAGCTTTCTACAAGGAAAGTGTTTTTTCTCAATATTTAGATCCTCACGAATATACTTATCTTCTTTTGCCTAGTGATGATGAATTTATTATTGGTCTTCTTGACAAATTAGAGCACTGCACATACGATATTGACGAAATTATTAAAAGTGTTGCAAAAAGCGGAAAAAATATAGCCGTTTCTGAATATGCAAGATTAATTAAGGCAATAGAAGAATATGTAGATAGCAATATTGATTTACAGAAAACAGATGGTCTTTTCTATGATAAATTCAACAATTTATTATCCTTCGATTCTCCTATATTTTTACCTACTAATGGAATAAGCTACGCTGTTCCCGAAGAAATAGGTGTTAAGATCATGGATGATGAGTTGGCTCAACAACTGTTAATTTGCTACAATTCTCATGACTACAAAAATCTGACTTTTCAGCTTGAAAAATATAACATTAAAGAATTCAATTTTAATGAAGTTGCTGAGTCGATTATTTCTTTCTATTCAGCTAAAAAGAACTTACAAATAGAAGAAATCAAGAAAATGCATCACATTATTTTCAGTCTTTTTAAGTCGAGTTCCGAACATGATAAATTTTGGAAAGGATCAACAATAAAGCTCCTAAGTAAGAAATTAAGTATACTAGATTCAAAAGAACTTTATTTTGGAAAAGATTATGACAATTTTCTGGCTGAAGATCTTTATCATTATAAAAAAGATAAAATTGTTGCGGCTATGAAAGTTTATGAGATCGATGCTATTGAAATCTCAGATTGGAAAAGGTATCTTGAGTGGCTAGGTGTTGCAGACCTCCCAAGAAAATTACAAGTCACGGCAAAACAGGACTATGCTGACTATGTGATGATGAATTTCAACTACAGATATGATATCGGAAATTATAACTTTAAGGGTGGTTATAATGAATTTAAAGAGGAATTAACAGGGGGCTATGGACCAATATATGTTCAATCAGTAGATGACTTAGAGGGTATTTTAAAAAACAATACAACTGAATCTATAATCAATTGGATTGATAAAGATCTAGAGATGCTGTCTCTTTTAGAGAAAGATATTGAGGGAGATTCCAGTTTAATATACTTTAATTTCTATAACACTAGAAATTACCGTCAAATCAATGGTAAAAGAATGAAGTCTTATTTAAAGTGGAAATTAGGATATTTTAGCTGGTTGCTTACCGAAAGCCAAATTAAAGCCGAACCTTCCAGATGCATGACTGCGGCTTATATTAATGAAGATTTTAAAGGACTGATTGAAAAGCCAAATATTAATTATGATAGATTAAAAAAATTGAAGGTTGAAAAGGATAAGGTAGATTATATTCTTTCTCAAGTCGGTGTTCATAAATCTATGAGTACCTTACCACCTGCTCTAATTTATTCAATTTTGAACAAGCTACCTGAGATTCATGAAATTGAAAAAAAGGCTAAAACTATCTATAATCAGATAGCAGTTAATTATGATGATATTTCACTTACCAAACTGCAGAACACGGAAAGGGATACGTACATCAAAACAGGAAAAGTATATTGTAAAGATGGTAAGTTTCACTCTGTTGAAGAAGTTTTTTATGTGAATGACAGACGGTATGGAGAAGCTGTTATTAGACAGTTTAACACCATAGATATTGAACGTAGGCGTGGTAAGGATAAGATCCGTAAAATCTTTGGGGTAAAGGCATTAGATAATCTTGAATTTAGTACAATTGGAAACCCTTTAGTTCATCCACTCTCTCTTAAATTTGAGCAGGAAATCGAAAGTTTTAAGCCGTATGTTTATGTATTAAGAAAAGAACAGGATAATGGCAATGAAAAAAATATTATAAAGAGTACAAAGTTTCAGCTTGTCTCCCAACTAAAAGCAGCATCAAACAAAGGACAGCATAAGAAAACATTTGAATTGAATGATTTTGAATATTTATATATCAGAAAACGAAATATGATATATTTAAAAACTCCCACTCATTTTGACGAAATTGTAGATTTAAAAGATGACATTCATTTTTGTTCTGCAATAGCAGAAATATTTTCAGCAATCATTGATGTGGATGCTCCGCGTCTTCAGATTAGAGAACTGTTTTCAAAAAGTGCGTCTGTGCGTGATGAACTCTTAAGATCAGAACTTGATGATGATAAGCTTGAAAAATTAAAAGATGCTCGAAAAAAATTAGGAATTACCAGCAATCCGAAAATAGATTTTTGGACTTCATTTCTTAGGTGTTTTAAAGGGAAAAAATTATCACTAAAAGATAATACTGATAATGAAATTTTAGCTTCGCTTTTGACAAAGTTTTCAAATCATAGTTCAATAATCAAAACATCTATAGATTTAATAAATTATCTGGATTACAATGATGAGGATAGTTTAATGATTATTGTAAATTTATTTAAAGATTTCGGAATTACTTTAGAACAATTTAATAAGTATCATTATCCTTCAATTGATCTTGATTTACTATATGAAATTGAATTAAAAAAAACAATTTCAGATTACTCGGATTCTTTTAAAAGTTTATTATATGAAAAATGTAGAATCGGAGTATTCGATAAGAAAGACTTTCTTAAATTAAGTGATGAATATCATAGTTTGAAATTCGAAAATACAAGTGATGTCAATTTTGATATATTACAGGATTTAAAGACTGCTGTAAAAGATAGATTTGATATCGATTTAAATGATTTGTACATAACTATTGACTTCAATAAGCTGCATTTTGAAAATAAGAACAGCTTGTGGAAGTTTCTAAATTTTGAAAACTTAGATTATAAACTTTTTAATCAGTTTTTAGATGATTCTCAAATGCAATCATTGCTTTTGTTTGAAGATGAATTTTCAAACATAGAAGAAGTTTTACTGGGATGGTTGGGACGGAATCAAAATGGTTCAGATACTCCTAACCCTAATTCTTCAAAATCTTTTAAAGTAAATTTTGGTAATAATCAATTGTTCTATGATGATTTTTTTGATCTAAGATCACAACTTGATCATTTGGTTAGCGATGATGCCTTAAGTCATGTTAAACTTGAAAATATCAAAATATCAAAGAAAGATATTTCTCAGCGAAAGAGAAATTCTTCGGGAAAAAATCCTCCAAAAAGAGTAAGCAATAAAAAACCAAAGGAAGAAATTGGATTTTTAGGCGAATATTTGGTTTATAAGCACTTACTTAAATTAAGCGAAGATAAGTCAAATGTAAATTGGGTATCTGATTATGCAAAAAAGTGTGGAATCAATTTAGATGGTAAAGATGGCTGGGGATACGATATAGAATATATTCCAAAAGGCGCAAAACATAAACGTTTTGTGGAAGTAAAAGTTGTTGGTTGGGATGATTCGTTTCATATTACTCCCACAGAAGTATATGCCGGCGAGCGTTTAAAAAATAACTATGAGATCTTTTTGGTTAAAAATATTGATAATCTAGCATCACTAAAGATTGAAAAAATACAAGGTATTTTTAATTATAAAGGTAAATCGTTTTCAGACAATGACATGTTTACGGTTGTAAATGATAACTTTATTTTAAAATTTAAAAGGGAAATTTAAGACAATTCAAGATTACCATAAAATGTTAAAAACAACAGTTGGATCGATAGAAGCATTTCGACAAATTTAAATAAACTTGAGATTTATGGTTTTCCGTAAACATATTACTCGTAAATTATTTAATTTGCGATCTGATAGAATGTTAAAAATATAATTGGATTTGAATACACCTTACCGATCTATAACTGTTAGATATAGTTTCTATATTCATTCAATAATTTTTATAATTTTCAATATAAAAATGTAAATTGCAGTAACCAAGAAAACTAATATTCATGAAACATAAAATCAAATTTTCTTTTTGTATAAGTACTCTATTTATGCAGTATTTTTCACATTACTAGTGTTGTACAATCCAAATATTCTGAACTATTTGCCTACTTTATATTTTGTATTTTTGCATAGATGGACAGACATAGCAAGGAGACGAGAAGTTATAATATGAGCCAGATTAAAGGAAAAAATACTAAACCTGAAATTCTGGTTAGAAAATTTTTGTTTGCAAATGGATTTCGTTACAGACTGCATGACAAAAAATTGCCGGGAAAACCTGATATTGTTTTACGTAAGTATAAAGCTGTTATTTTTGTTCATGGTTGTTTTTGGCACGGTCACGACGGATGTGAAAAATTTGTAATCCCAAAAACTAGAACTCATTTTTGGCTTAATAAAATTAACACAAATATCTCAAACGATAACAAAAATATTGAAGCGTTAAAAAAAGATGGATGGAACGTCATTATAGTTTGGGAATGTGAAATAAAAAACGAGATAAGAATGCAAAAACTTTTAAAACAAATAACAAACTGATGCTTGAATTTTATTATAATTTTCATTTGAAATTTTTCAAAGGTAAAGGCAAACAGATTGCAGATGAACTTGCGTCTGTTTTAAAAAATGAAAAAATAAAAATAAAAGCAACGGACCAACTCAATCTTCCAATTGAATATAAAGAAAAATTAGGTGAAGAGCTGTTCACCAGATTAAATAATATTTATTTTACAATTAGACAAAATAATGGATTAAATCATCCATTATTAAAAAAATATTTACCAGAGACAAGGCAAAAACCTGAAGGATTGTTATTTGCGGACTTTTTCAGTGGTGCCGGAGGATTAAGTCAAGGGTTAATTAATGCTGGTTTCTATCCCACATTTGTTAATGATAATAAAACTGATGCTTTAGAAACTTATTATTTTAATCACACTCTTCCTCTTGATAATTTTTATAATGGGGATATAAAAGTATTAGTTGAAAATTTTTCAAAATATAGACATCTTTTTAAAAATGTGAAAATTATCTGCGGAGGCCCTCCTTGTCAAGGATTTTCGAACGCAAACAGGTGGAATTTTGAAGTTGAAGAATCAACTCAAGAGAAACGTTTTATAGAGGATGAAAGAAATGTTCTTTATAAGTATTTTGTAAAATTATTAGGTTTGATTCAACCTGATTTTTTCATCATGGAAAATGTAAGAGGTATGATGAAGGTTGAAAAACAGATTGAAGAAGATATTCAGAAAGAAACTAATGAGGAATTCTTTTTCATTCCTCTCGAATTAGATTCTCAAAATTTTGATATTCCACAGAGCAGAAAAAGGTATATTCTTATTGGCGGAAAAGATTTTATGTTTATTGAGCAAATAAAACAAACTATTTACAACAAAAAAAATCGTACTAGTAAATATAAGCTTATCGATGCTCTTTTTGGCCTTCCTGAAATATTAACAAATCCATATAAACTTAAAGTTGATTATGAAAGTAATACTCATGGCTACAAAATCAGGAAGTTAAAAACAGAACAAAATGAGTTTTTGAAAGAAATAAACGGAAATAGAGAAATTGGTTATGTTTTTAATCATAAATCAAGATATAATAATGAGAACGATCTGGAAATATTCAGAACCTTACCAGAAGGCGAAAATTCACTTCACCCAAGTGTTCAAAAATTAAGTAATTATAATAACCGTAATCACATTTTTAAAGATAAGTATTATAAGCTTAAGCAAAATGAAGTTTGTAAAACAATAACTTCTCATATGAAATATGATTGTCACATGTATATTCATCCGATACAAGCTCGCGGGTTAAGTCCAAGAGAGGCCGCAAGGATTCAAACTTTTTCAGATGATTACGTTTTCAGAGGTTCTTTGAATGCTTGGTACCAACAGATAGGTAATGCTGTACCAGTAAAACTTGCGGAAATGATTGGTAAAGAAATAAAAAAATATTATTTATGAAATATGCAGAATTATTTTCAGGCATAGGAGGCTTTAGAAGTGCAGCAGAAAGTATTTCGAGTGATACTGATGTTAAACTGAAATGTGTTGGATTTTCTGAGATTGATAAATTTGCGGTTTCTACGTATAATAGTAATTACAATCTGAATGGAGAAATGCGAATGAATGATATCATAGAATTTGTTGAGGATAAGGAAAAACTTAAACAGCTTAAAGATTTTGAATTATTACTTGGCGGATTTCCATGTCAATCATTCAGTCTGCTAGGTAAAAAACTAGGGCTTGAAGATGAAAGAGGAAGGATTTTATTTAGTATTGATAAACTTTTGACAACAAAAAAACCAGAATTCATTGTATTAGAAAATGTAAGAAATATTATTAATCATGATAAAGGCAAAACATTAAATCAGATTCTCGACTATTTTAAAGAACATAAATATAACTATGTAAATTACGTAGTGCTCAACACTCAGAATTTTGGATTACCACAAAAAAGAGCTAGGATCTTTTTTGTTTGTAGTACAAAAAAAATCAACATTGATTTAACCGAAGAAGCAATTATTGAGAATTTCAGAAGCATAAAAAAGCATTCTCTTAAAACCTATAATAATGTCTTAGATATACTGGAAAAATCAGTTGATAAAAAATATTATCTTTCAGAAAAAATTAAACATACTATTCTTGCTGATGGATCTAAAAATTTTAAAAGCAAATCACAAATAGATCTTGAAATAGCAAGAACACTGACTGCAACAATGATGAAAATGCATAGAGCTTGTCAAGATAATTATTATTCTGATGATTTTATTATTAATGGGGAATCTCATAAAAACACTTCAAAAGAAATTCTTTTTAAAAAACCAGTTCGAAGATTAACCCCAAAAGAGGCTTTACTGCTGCAAGGATTTAATGAAACATTCTATAATAAAGCTATAGCTGCTGGAGTTAGTGAACATCAACTTTACAAGCAGGCAGGAAATGCCTTGAGTGTAAATACAGGCTATGCTCTTCTTCACTATTTATTTGTGCATCTAAAGATTCAAGAAATATGAAAAAGAATCCCAACTTTAGTAGAGAAGAACTTATACTGTGCTTAGACTTATATTTTAAAATGGATTATGGCCAAATGCATGGTAGTAATCCAGCGATTATAAAGTTAAGTAAAGATTTGAGAGAGTTGGATTTACATAAAAATATTGCAAATATCAATACTTTTAGAAGTATTAATAGTGTTTCCTTAAAATTAGCAAATTTTAAAAGATTAGATGGGAATTTTAAAGGTAAGGGTATGAAGATGGGGGGGAAAATGGATAAAGATATATGGAATGAATTTTATAAACATAGAGAAAGGCTTAAAAATGAGGCAGACGTTATTAGGCAGGTTTATTTAAAACCAAAATCAAAAATACCATCTGAAGTAAAATATAAATCTGAATTTCTTTTTCATTTTCATAAAAACAGAGAAACAGATCCATTATTTATAAAAATAAAAAAAGAAATGGCATTGGTTACTACAAATCAGCTTAAATGTGAAGTTTGTGGTTTTAATTCGCAATCTTTTTATGGAGAAATAGGAGATGACTTGATGGAAGTACATTTTGAGCTTAAAAATGAACCGACATTGGACACGACGGAAATAAAAGATTCAATAATTGTTTGCAGCAATTGTCATAAAGTGTTGGACAAAAATTTTGGACTTCTTTATGCTTCTGACTTAAAAAAGCTAATAAAAAAAACTAAATGAAAAAACAGAATCAACAATATGATATTGTAAGACCGCAGCCAGAATGCTTGCTTCAGTCAGCAAGATCTTTTGGGTATTCTGTTGAAACAGCTCTGGCAGATTTAATTGACAATAGTATTACAGCCGGAGCAAAGGAGATAAAAATTACTTTTGGAATTGATCGCTATTCTTCATATATAAAAATTGAAGATAATGGAAAAGGGATGAATGAAAAAGAATTGCTGAATGCAATGAAAATGGGTAGTTTTAATCCTCTTGATAATAGAAACAATAATGATTTAGGACGATTTGGTTTGGGGCTGAAAACCGCATCATTCTCTCAATGCAAACGACTTACTGTAAAAACAAGGAATAGATCAAATAATGAATTTATTCGCTGTTGGGATTTGGATATTGTAAAAGAAAAAAAAGATTGGATATTGCTTCGGAACTGTGCAGATAAAAACTCTGAAAAGCTTCTTGGTGAATTTTCAGATATTGGTTCAGGAACAATAATACTTTGGGAAAAACTTGACAGACTAGTTGAGTCCGAGGAATTAAAATCAGATAAAGAACATTTTTACAGAAAATTTGTGAATGTTCGTAAGCATTTAGGTCTGGTCTTTCATCGTTTTATTGAAGAGAAAAAAATCAGAATTTTTATTTTTGATGAAGAGCTACAAGCTATTAATCCTTTTAATATTTCTAATGAATATCCTTCAGTAGAACTTGCTGAAGAGCAACTTTCAATAAAGCAACAGAATATATATATACAACCATTTATACTTCCACATGAATCCAAGCTTTCTAATGTTGAAAGAAGTAATCTTGAGATAACAAAAGGATGGATAGAACACCAAGGAATTTATCTTTACAGAAATAAACGTCTTATAGCAGATGGAACCTGGCTTGACCTTGGTTTTAAGAAAAAAGAAAATCAGCGTTTGTGTAGAATCAGAATTGACATTCCAAACACTCTTGATTCTGAATGGCAAATTGATGTAAAAAAAGCTTCTGCTAAAATCCCGGATGTCATTCGCAAAAGAATTAAGACAATATGTATTATTTCTATAGAAAAAGCAATAAAGGTTTATACCCATAGAGGGGCATATCTCAGACGTACTGAGCTCAAAAAAGAAATTGTCTATTTATGGAAGGCTAGACAAAAAAAGGGTAAAAGATTTTATGAAATAAATAAAGAGCATCCGATTTATAATCTGATTGCAGACAATCTTGAAGAAGAGGCATATATTTTTAATGATTATATGAAGTTAGTTGGCGAATCATTGCCGATCAGCTTTATAGTATCAGATTTTTCTGATCATTCAATTGTAATGAAAGACTTCTTTGAAGATTCAAAAAAAGAACTTAAACTAATATATGAAAATACATTGTCAGCACTTATTAATGCTGGCTTCTCAGAGAAAGAAGCAACTGAAAAAGTAAACAGTATCGAATGCTTTCAACAATTAAAATGAATTAAAAATGAGCAGACCCTACAATTTTATTAAAAGTATTGTTAAGGATAACTATGAGCTTTTTAAAGATTCAATGTCTTATGAAGAAGCAATGGATATGGCAGTGTCAAATGTTTTGACGCCATTGGATGTTAAAAGTGTTGATCACCCATCAATTACTTTCAGTTCTAAAGAAGAAATCAGAGACTTTTTGATTTCGGAATTACAGTATGAAGTAAATATAAATCAAGGTGTTGAAGCAGGAGAATATCACACGCTTACAGATGATTCGGGGCATATTCCCTGGTATCGAGATATAGTAGCAACAGATAAGATTGATTTTAAATTTTGGAAACGTTACAGAAAATACCTTCTAAATATAAAGCAATGGCCTGTATCAACTGTAGATCGACTTGATGAAATTACTGATGATATCATAGAGAGGTTAGAAGATCCTACGGTAAAAGATAGAACATTTGATAGAAGAGGTTTGGTGGTTGGATATGTTCAATCAGGAAAAACGGCAAACTTTACCGGGTTAATTAATAAAGCAATTGATTCAGGATATAAAGTGATAATTGTTCTTAGTGGAATGCATAAGAATTTAAGAAGTCAGACCCAGATGCGAATTGATGAAGAAGTAATTGGCAGGGATACAAGTGATCAAGCACAGGTAAAAAGAATTGGTGTTACAACTTTACCAGGTGAAGGATACATTAATGTAGATACGTTTACTACTCAAAATGACAGTGGTGATTTTTCCAGAAGCTTTGCTCAACAGGTTGGAGGAGTTCAACCCGGATCTGACAGACCAATGATTCTTATTGTAAAGAAAAATGTTTCAGTTCTAGGAAATCTTATAAGATATTTTCGTGAGAGTTTAGATACGCTTAGTGATGAATACGTTTTACAGAATTCAGAAGGTGAATCAATATTAAATAATCTTCCGTTACTTTTAATAGATGATGAAGCAGATCAGGCAACACCTAATACAAGAGCGTCTGCAAACGACACTGGGGAACTTGATCCAACATCAATCAACAGAAATATAAGACAGCTCTTAAATATTTTTAATCAGAAGGCTTATGTTGGCTATACAGCCACTCCTTTTGCGAATATTTTTATGCATCATGATAATGAGCATTCATTGTATGGTAAAGATTTGTTTCCGTCATCTTTTATTATTTCAATGGAAGCACCATCTAATTATTTTGGTCCTGTTCAAGTTTTTGGCTTAAATGAAAGTGAAACAGAACAGGGTTTGCCAATCCATATAACTGTTGATGATGCTTCAATGCCAAATTCTGATTTCCTTCCATTGCGTCATCGTGCTACAGATGTACCTGACCATATACCTGAATCAATGAAAGAGGCAATCAAATGTTTCATACTAAGTTCTGCAATCAGAAGATTAAGAGGACAGGGTAATAAACATAATACAATGTTAATACATTGTACAAGATTTAATGATATACAAAATGCTGTAGGAAGATTTGTTGAGGATGAATTTAATCGTCTGAGAGAAGGTATTGCTAATGATGATAATGATATAATTCAAGAATTCAAAATTTTATTTGAAAGAGATTATATAAGAATAACAACCCAAATGGAAGGGGTATTAAATAATTGGGATGAAGTAAGAGGTAATTTAAAACCTGCTGTTTTAAAAATGGAAAGAAGACCACATATTATAAATGGAACAGCTGGCGATATTCTTGATTACAAAAACAGAGAAGGGTCTGGACTGAGTGTTATTGCTATCGGCGGAGATAAACTATCGAGAGGATTAACTCTGGAAGGTTTGACAATTAGTTATTTTACAAGAGCAAGTACATTATATGATACTTTGATGCAAATGGGAAGATGGTTTGGATATAGAACCGGATTTGAAGACCTGTGCAGAATTTACACAACTGATGATTTATTTAGTTGGTATAGGCATATTTCAACTGCATTTGAAATTTTACGAAAGGAATTTATGGAAATGAGCCGTCAAAAATCTACTCCGATGGAATTTGGTTTACGAGTCTTATCTCATCCTGATATGATGGCAACAAATGCAATGAAAATGAGACATACTACAACTTTACCATTAACATATAAAGGAAAACTTACAGAAACATCTTCTCTTTCTGGTGACAGATCAATATTAATAAACAATTCTAATGCTGTTGAAGATTTTATTCAAGAATTAAGTCCCTTTCCAATAGTACCAAAAGAAAACACTTATTTATGGACTGGAGTTCCTAAGGAAATAGTTATTTCATTTTTGGATGCATATATTTCATACAGAGGAGCGCCAGCATCAAGTACAAAAAGAATAATTGAATTTATTGAGAAACAAAAAGAAGATGATAGTCCAAATGATATTCTTGACATCTGGAATGTAGCTTTGGCATCACTTATAAGAAATACACAGGAAGGGTTAGTTCAGATTGCAGGATTAGATATCAAACCTTTTACAAGATCGATTAAAGAAGAATTTATTAACAATAGATTGTTTATCCAAAGATTAGTTAGTCCTGATGATGAAAAAATAGATTTTGAGACAGAAACAACAGCTACTAGTAAAGATCTGAGAGCATTATTACCACGATTAAATAGGCCGCTTATTACTATTTATCCTTTACTTATTGAAAATTATAGAGAAAATAGTGAAGATCCTGTTGAATTATTATCTCTGGATAAGATGCCATTTGGATTTGCAATTAGTTGGCCAAACAATAATAATCTTAAACAATCAACCTACGATATAAATAGTGTATATGAAGAGTTAGAACTGGCAAATTATGATTAACTATAAAGAAATTTGGGAGTCAATTAATAATGAATCCAAAAATAATCCTATGCAATCGCAGATTGCTAGGAGAATTCCTTCAGAAGGTTTGTTTAGTTCTTTTCTGGCAACTGATTTCAGAAAACATCTTCGTATATTATATATTAAGCTTGATAGCGATCAAGATATTTTAATTGATTCTTTGCCAAAGTTTAGAGGACTTGAAATCTCTATAATTGTTCAAAATCTTGGTGAGTTTTCCAATGCAGTTTTTCTAAAATTAACTCAGTCGATACCTAACACTGATAATATTTTTGAGTTGGTTATTTCAGATTTATGTGATAAGGTCATTCAGTTAAAGAATAAAAATAATCTTTCTGGCACATTAATAAAAACACTGTTAGAATGGAGAATATTTTTTGAGAAATATGAAAAGAAAATTCTTTCTATTTCCGCACAGAAAGGGCTTTTTGGTGAACTGCATTTCCTGAAAGATTATCTTTTTCAGAAGTATTCCTTTGCTGAATCGGTTTTATACTGGACAGGTTCAGATAAAACTACTCATGATTTTCAAATAATGAAAAAAGTTGTTGAAATAAAAACTACTTCGGGCAAACAGCATAAGAAATTTTGCATAGCTTCTGAGAAACAGCTTGATAACACAGGGATCGATTATCTTTATCTTTCATTGTTTTCAGTGAATCTTCATAGCAATTTGCCAAACTGCACACTACCTGTATTGATACGTGAAATCTGTATGCAAATTCAATATGATCCTGTTGCAACATTTCAGTTTTATGTAAAACTTTTGAAATATGGATATAATGAGGCCCTTGCTGATAAATACACTGTTGGATTTTCCATTTCTGAAAGTAAATTTTTTGATGTGAAAGAAGGGTTTCCTAGGTTACTTCAAAAAAACCTACCTAGTGGAGTTGGGGACTTGCAATATTCCATTGTAGTTGCTGCCTGTGTTCCTTTTGAAATAACAACAGACATTTTAAATTATATATAAAAAGGTTATGAATCTGTCAGAATTTGGAATAGATTTTTTAGAAAATGCTTTGATTACTGTAGAAGAAGAAAAAATTTCACAGGAAGATGCTATTACTAATGATATACTTGAGTATGCAATCGATTCAGGAGAAGTAATTGCACATGAATTGTGTCACTATAAAGTGAGAGGTATTAAAATAAATGCATGGAATTACGATGAAGAAAATGCATCGATTGACTTATTTGTAACCATTTTTAAGGGAGAGCCAAGATTGACTAAGGTTTCTGATAAAGATGTTTTGGATGCATTTAATAAAGCCGAAAATTTTTTTTGGCAAGCTAGGGATGGTAAACTTTCTGCAAAAATTGATGAATCGGATATAAATGTGTTTGATCTGGTTCAAATAATTGAACAATCAAAAAGCGAAGTGAAAAACGCAAGAATTTTTGTTCTTACAAATGGAGAAGCTTCAGCTGAGATTATTCCGGAGGCATTAGAACAAAACGGTGTCTATATAGATTTCCAATTATGGGATATGGAAAGGGTTTATCAACAATACCTTATACGTGCTGGTAAACAAAAAATTGAAATAGACTTTTTGAATGATTTTAACCATAAACTAAAATGTTTGCATATGGAAAAGGTAAGTGAAAAAGTAGATGCATTTATAGCTATCATTCCTGGAAGAATTCTAGCTTCTGTTTATGAAAAATATAGACAAGGACTTCTAGAGAAAAACGTTAGAACATTTTTACAATTTAGAGCACGAGTGAATCAAGGGATACGTGAAACTATTCGTAAAGAGCCAGATATGTTTTTTGCATATAATAATGGTATTTCAACAACAGCCGAGAAGGTTGAAGTCGAATTTGAAGATAATATACCTTATATTACAAAAATTGAGAATTGGCAAGTTGTGAATGGTGGTCAGACTACTGCGTCAATTTTCGCCACATCAACAGAAAAGGATATTGATTTGTCGAAAGTATTTGTACAAATGAAGATTTCAGTTGTTCGGCAGCAGGATGAAGTGGGAGCTATTGTAGCAAAAATTTCGCGTTTTGCAAATACACAAACAATTATTAAAGATTCCGATTTCAGCTCTAATAACGAATATCATATTGCAATCGAAAATTTTTCAAGAACAGAATGGATGCCAACAAAGACAGGAGGTAAGGCAACTAACAAATGGTTTTATGAGAGAACCAGAGGACAGTATCTTGATGAGAGATCCAAAAAGACCGTTAAAGAATCAAAAATATTCGATCGTGAATATCCTAAAAAACAAAAATTTATAAAGACAGATTTAGCAAAATATGAAATGAGTTGGTTACAGCGACCTTACGATGTAAGTAAAGGCGCTGAAAATAATTTTAAGCTCTTTACTAAAGAGCTTGCAAGCCAAAAAAATGAAATTAGCAAAATGTATTATCAAAGGCTTATAGCAAAGGCAATTTTGTTTAAAGAAATTGATAGGATAGTAGCCAAGAAAAATCTTGGCGGATACAAAGCAAACATGGTATCATATATTTTCTCATGGTTATCCTTTAAAACCAACAAAAAATTAAATCTTGATATGATATGGGAAAATCAAGGTATAAATGAAAATCTTAATAACATAATTGAACAGATGATTAGTATTGTTTGGAATCATTTGAATAATCCTTTAAAAGTAGGTATGAATATCGGAGAATGGTGTAAAAAACCAGAATGTTGGTTAACACTTAAAGATAAGTTTATTGACACTAGTATTATAAATGAGGAAATAAAAAAATTAGATTCGTATATTGAGAATGATTTAATTGGTCAAGAACTTTCACATCTAGAATTGAAAATAATAGAGGAAGCGAGTAATGTGAAAAGTGAAACATGGTTCGCTCTTGCTAAATGGGCAAAAGAATATAGTAAATTTACCCCTTTTGATAGAAAATTATCTTATAATCTTGGTGTTCTTGCAAATAGAAAAAATATTTTGTCAGTTAAACAAGCAAAAAATGCATTAAGATTATTAAAACAGGCTGCTCATGAGGGATTCTCAGAATAGACGCATTAAAGTTTAAAATTCATGAATAAAGACGCAAGTAGGAGGCATTCTGAATATGAATTCATTTTATAAGAAAATATTTAGATATGATTTTAGCACAGCACTAAATCAGCTCCTATAAAAGTACTATATCAAATTCTTTACAATATAGCGTAAGAAAAGATTTAACCACCGTCTTTAAAAGTAATATTAACAAATTCGTAAAAAAATTATTTAAAAATATAAGTTCTTTTAATTTTAATTTTTCTTGAATTTTCTGTTAAAATTATCCAAATTGTATTATGCCTTTAAGGAGTTTTCATACCAATATAATAAGAGAAAATCCTGACGAGAGTCAGGATTTTCTCTTATTTTTATTTTTAAACTCTTTTTGTAAGCGATCAATTTCTAATTCTATTTTTTGTAATTCTTTAGTGTCCAATTTTGTGAAAAGGAATAATATATTAATGTCTAAAAAGTTGCTAAGTTTTACGATATTTTCAATTGTTGGATTTGTCAATCCTCTCTCAATTCTACCTACGTGATCTTTAGAAATATTTAATTCCAATCCTAACTGGAATTGGGATAATTCTCTCCTTAATCTATAGACTTGAATTACCTTACCAATTTGAAACTTTAAATCTTCTACCTGCCATTTATACATGTAGTAAATTTTGATCTTTTAAATACTTTTCATGAAGATATATATGTCGTCTAATGTTTTTTTTATTATATTTGTAAAATAGGTTACAGATAATGTAACTTTGCGATACTTCAACGAAATATTAGAAGCTATTGCTTAGAATCTCGAAGCAGAAAACTGGTAATTTTCAAATAACAACGAGATGATAGGCTTGAAGCTCACGACCTAGGCGTGGGCTCTCTTATCTGTTGTTATGGGTATACCAGTGCCTCTGCTCGGATAATGTAGAGTTCCATGCCATTTTATTTCATGCTGTTCGCTTTATCTCTACATTAAAATCTAAGCTCGCTTACAACATAAGTATCAGAGTGCACGATACAATAGGAGGGTACAGCCTATTGTGGCTTTTTAAGCTTACATGGGACAAATTTTTCATTCATATGCTTTCCGGTGTCTGAGGTCACTGAGCTCTTTTGGACCACACACCCTTCGTTTATACCATGGGCACCCGGAAAGTTTTATTTTATCCTGATTAAATAGAATCTTAAACGACGAAAATTTACGCTATTGTTTTATAGGAACCCTATCATATTATGACTGGAAAGAAATACTGATAAACGAAATATAAATGAAAATATAAAAAAAGCCCTTTCCCTTACAGTTTGACGACATCGGGAAAGAGCGTGAGAATTTAAAGTTAATTAAAAACCTTTACAAAGCTATGAAAAAATCCTATATCAACATAGGAGGCATTGGTCTTACCCTAATGTTAACAATAGTGTGCACGCATGTCAATGCTCAGACTCAAGTTATCTCAGGTACGGTCACTGCAGGAAATAAACCTCTTTCCGGGGTGACTGTTTCAGAGAAGAATTCCAATCAAACCACCTTAACCAATTCCAAAGGTGTTTTTATGCTCACTTTAAAGATGAGTGATGCTAGTAACAATAAACAAAAGCCTGTTCTTTTGTTTAAGCATCCGCAATACAAAGAGAGAGCGATTCCTGTTATTTTGAATAAGAAGGATAATGATCATGATTCAGCAGGATTAGGACAAATGGTCATTGATATTGAACTGTCGCGTGATAATGTGGATGGTGATAGTCATGGTAAGCATGGTTATGCTGATTCTGATTCCAGTGCTAATGGTGGTATTGATCGTGATGCTCATCAGGATGCTAAGATCAAAGGAATTGAGGAAGTGATTATCAATGCAGGCTATTATAAAGTAAAAGATAAAGAGAGGACGGGTAGTATTGCCAAGGTATCGGCTAAGGATATTGAGAACCAGCCCGTCACCAATGTGCTTTCTGCGGCACAGGGACGCATGGCAGGGGTTAGCATTACACAGAACTCAGGGGTTCCCGGAGGTGGTTTTGATATTCAGATTCGGGGTAAGAACAGCCTGCGAAAGGAAGGAAACGAACCGCTGTATATTATTGACGGGGTGCCCTTAAGTGCGGAAACGCCTTCTTTATATGCTGTAACGATTCTGCCTTCAGCCTCAATTAATCCGCTGAATGCCATTAATCCTAATGATATCGAAAGTTTTGAAATATTAAAAGATGCCGATGCAACAGCCATCTATGGTTCGCGTGGAGCCAATGGGGTTGTTATTGTGACAACCAAAAAGGGTAGGAAAGGAAGAACGGAACTGAAACTGAACACCGCCTATTCTTTGAGTAAGGTTGCCAGCCACATGGAGATGATGAACACCGAGCAGTATCTCAATATGAGACGTGAAGGCTATGTCAATGATGGAGTGACAACGATTCCTGCTTCGGCGTATGATCTCAAAGCCTGGGATCAGAATCGATACACGGACTGGCAAAAAACACTGATCGGAAATACTGCCGATGCTTCGGTTGTACAGTTGTCTTTAAGTGGGGGAGCAGAGAATTCGTCATACCTTATCAGTTACGGGCATCAGGAGCAGAGTACAGTATTTCCGGCAGATTTTAAGTATAAAACGAATAATCTGACGGGTAATTTTACTTTTAGGTCGCCTGATAAAAAACTGGAGGCTAACATGAACAATACGTTTTCGTTTCAGAAAAATAATGTTCAGAATGATGACATGACCAAAAAAAGTCTTCAGTTAAGTCCCAATGCTCCGGCTTTATATGACAGTAATGGAAATCTTAATTGGGAGAACAATACGTTTAACAATCCGGTAGCATCCTTTAACAGTCAATATCTGAATTCAACAACATTCATCAACAACGGGACAAATATTTCTTATCGCCTGTTTCCGTTCCTGTCTCTGAAATTAAACGGAGGGGTAACCTATCAGGATTTTGAAGAAAGAAGTTTGAAACCTCATACCATGTATAATCCCGCATCCGGATTGACCAGCGCAAATTCCATTTCTTTACTTAACCGTCAGACCGTGTTTTCTTATCTGTTGGAACCGCAGATCAATGCAGATTTTAAATGGAAGGAACATCATTTTGATGTCCTAGTGGGAACAACTTTACAGCAGACTGAAACAAAGCAGGGCTCTATACAGGGCGTGGGCTTTGAAAGCAATGCACTGATTCAGAACCTGGGGGCAGCCAAGACCAAGACGGTATCTGATCAGGTGGTGAACCAGTATTATTATACCGCTGCTTTTGCCCGGTTCAATTATCAGTTCCGGAAAAGGTATATTCTGAATCTTACGGGTAGGAGAGACGGATCCAGCAGGTTCAGTCCCGAAAATCGTTTCGGAAATTTCGGTGCTGTAGGGGCAGCATGGATATTTTCAGATGAGCCATGGATGAAGAAATTATCATGGCTGAGTTTTGGAAAGCTTAGGGGAAGTATCGGAACAACAGGGAATGATAAAATAGGAGATTATCAGTACCTGAATACTTATTCGGTAACAACCAATATCTATAACGGCATTACCGGATTGTCTCCCTCAAGGTTGTACAACCGTGATTTTAGCTGGGAAAAGACAAGCAAAAAAGAGATTGCCCTTGAATTGGGGTTTCTGAAGAACAGACTAAATCTGTCGGCCGCTTTCTACAGCAATACCTCCTCCAATCAATTGGTAGGTATTCCGCTGCCGGCAACAACGGGATTTCCAACGATTCAGTCGAATCTTCCTGCAAAAGTCAGAAATACAGGATGGGAATTTGATCTGTCAGCACAGATACTGAGAGCTGGAGAGCTACGCCTGGAATCATCTTTGAACCTGTCCATACCCCGAAATACTTTGTTAGAATTTCCGAATCTTGAAGGTTCAACCTATGCGAACCAATACGTCATCGGATATCCCATGACCCTTGTTAAAGTATATCAGTTTGAAGGGGTCAACCCTCAGACTGGGCTCTACAGTTTTACGGATTTTAATGGTGACGGAAAAATCAGTTCACCCGATGATAATAAAGTGGTGGAGAAAATCGGTGTGGAGTTTTTCGGTGGATGGACCGCTGCTATGAAATATAAAAGGTGGTCAGCATCATTTCTTTTCCAGTTTGTCAAACAAAGAAACTGGAACTACAATAAAAGTATGCTGATTCCGGGAATAATGAGCAATCAGCCTGTGGAAGTATTAAATGCATGGTCGCCGTCAAATCCGAATGGAACGTACATGCAGTACAGTGCAGGAACAAATGCACAGAAAAATGCTTTGCATTCTTATTTTCAGAATTCCACGGCAGCCATCAGTGATGCTTCTTTTATACGTCTTAAAAATGTACAGATCAACTACAGTATTCCTGTTCAGAAGATGGGAATCAAGGAAGCCATGATTTATGTGCAGGGACAGAATCTTCTTACGCTGACCAACTATTTTGGGATTGATCCCGAGTTTACAGTGGTGGGATATCTTCCTCCGCTGAAGACCTACTCATTAGGATTTCAACTCACTTTTTAACCTCTATGTTCTATTACAATGAAAACAATAGTAAAACCATATATGATCATCATTGCTGTTTCTGCAGCATTAACCGCTAGTTCCTGTGAGCAGTGGATAGAAACAGATTTTCCTTCCAATCAATTACCCACAGAACTGGTATTTGAAGATGAACAGACCGCCGAGGCTGCTTTAGCCGGGCTCTATGCTAACTTATGGAATAATTCTTTGATCTCCGGAGGATCAGACGGAATGGGGCTTCTATTAGGTATGTATACCGATGAAATTGCTTCAGTGTCTTCACCGGGAAGCAACAGCATTATTGATTTGTATTACAATCAGCAAATATCAAGCAACCTGATTGTATCCAATGTGTGGACAAATGCTTATCAGCATATTTATGCAGCAAACAGTATCATTGAAGGGGTAAAGAATTCCAAAACCCTTTCTCAAAGTGCCAGAAACCGTATCACCGGAGAAACTCTCTTCATCCGATCTTTACTGTATTTCTATTTACAGCAGATCTATGGAGAGATACCATACACCGATACGACAGATTATCAGATTAACAGCAAACTTTCCAAGCTTTCAGCCGATGATTTGCTAAGCCGTATAGATGCTGATTTGGAGCAGGCAGTGAATCTTTTACCTTCTGCATACCGGAATGCCGAACGGATTTATGTGAATAAGAACATCGCAAATCTGCTTTGGGCAAAATTGAAAATACTGCGTAAACAATGGCCTGAGGCTGAAAATCTTCTGCAATTGGTATTGCAGTCCTCGGATTATGCTTTTCAAAATGATATCACAAAGGTTTTTCAGAAAACGGGTACGCACATCATCTGGCAGCTGAAACCCAGAAACAGCGGCGATGCAACAAAGGAAGCAGCCCTCTATAATTTCTCAGGAATTCCGACAACCTATATGCTCAACGTAGATCTGGTGAACAGCTTTTCGGCAAATGATCTGCGTAAGCAGATTTATATTGCTACCGTGACGTCCCAAGGACAGACGAATTACAGAGCGGTAAAATATAAAAACCTTGCCGGAGCCAACACTTCTGAGGACTCGGTTATTTTCAGGTTGGAGGAAGTTTACCTTCTGTATGCTGAGGTTCTCATTCAGCAAAATAAAGTTGCTGAAGCAATTCCTTACATCAATAGAACCCGGCAAAGAGCTGGTCTGTCGGCCCTTTCGACAGGATTGAATCCCACTTCTGCTAAAGAAGAATTAAAACAGGAGAAAAGAAAAGAGTTTTTCTCTGAACATGGAACCCGTTTTTTTGATTTAAAAAGATGGGGGCAATTGGATCAGCTGGCGTCGGTAAAAACAAACTGGAAATCTTACCATCGTCAATGGCCTCTTCCTCAGAAAGAACTTCTGCTGAATCCTAATCTGAATCCTCAAAATGAAGGGTACTAAAGAAAAGTGTATGGATGAGATAATTAAAATTAACAAGAAGTAAGACAATGAAAATATTGAATAGGCTTATAGAACTGCTCATCATTATTGTGATGGCGTTGTTACAAAAGCTTCCCGCACAAAGTAATATTGAGAAACTAGAGAAAATAGTTCAGCAATCCGAAGAAATTCGTTTGTTGCAAGTATCGAGAGACGGACGGTGGATGATGTGGCAGGGAGTATACGAAACAAAACCTTCGGAGATGAAGATCATAGATACAAAACATCCTGAAAAGATGATGAAGTTTGATGCTAAAAATATACTGTTTATCCATGATCATAATCTGCTGATTCAAAAGGGAAGTGCAGTAGAGTTTAAAGACCCGGTAAAAGGAACGACAAAAGAGTTTCAAAACGTAAAAGCATTCGGATCCATTGAATCAAATGATCTTTTTTGGATCCATTATGATGCGAAAAAGGCTAACGCGGTTGAAGTGTACAGTAAAGATTTGAAAGTGATTTACAAAATGTCTGAAGTCGACCGGGTTAAGCCGTTAGATCAGAATTTAGCGTTCTACACAAGTACTGATGAATTGAAGGAAATTTCAATTTTCAGCAGTGTTCAAAAAAAATCTGAAAAAATATACAGCGGAAAAAGTGAGGTGTATTCACTGGCGGAATCCAAAATAGCATCTGGCGGATGGTTGATGACTGTAATGGAAAAGCAAGGTTTGAAAGCTATCTACGTGGATCACAATCATCAATCGAAAGAATTGATAGTGAATGGGCAAAAGTACTTTGATGTAATCAGTAATAAGCCGTCGGCTAATGAAGATGGATTGTTTTTGTTTTTAGGGAATTACGAAAAAATGAACAATGACGCACTCGATATTTGGTATGGCAATGAAGTCAATCTCACAGGACACTTTCGTAAGGTTTATGAACCTAATCGTGTGATCTGGTTTCCTGAAGAAAATAAAATCCAACAGATAGACAGCCGTTTTATCGACGGTATTGCAGCAGGAAAATCAGGCATGTACCTGTCGATTGAAAAGAATCCTAATCAAGTAGATTACAGGGATACGGAAATTAGTCCTGTCCCTGAAAAGACTTTTTTGTATGATACAAAAACGGGATCAGATATTTATGTTGACGAAATTCTTAAATATACAATGGTTGATCCTTTAGGTAAAATTTTGTTGTATAAAAAAGATGGACAATGGATAAGCTACGAAATAGCTACAGGGAAAAAAACAGCCCTGTCTATTGGAATTGATGCTTCTCCGTACTTCGCAGGTGAAACTGTATTATGGACTTTAAACAATGAATTGTGGTCTCAGGATATGAAGAACTCAAAGTTGCACAAGCTAAAGACTTTTGAGGGGAAACTGGAAGTTCTGAACGCAAGAAAGGATCCTATCTATAATGATAATAATATTTCAGGGTTTGTTGTCGATTTGCACCAGGAACTGCTGTTAAAAGTTATTGCTGAAGATGATGTAAAACATTCGGTTATCAGTTGGAAAAATGGAGTTGTCAAAACGGTTATTAATCAGACGAATGATAAAATTAGTTCACTGTCCGGGAATAATACCTCCAAATCACACTATTGGATTGCTGAAAATTACAATAAAAATCCGATGATCATGAAGAAAGGCTATGTAAAAAAGACAGCGGTGCAACTGTATGAATCAAAACAGCCGGATACTACGGTAAAAATTGGGATGAAGCGATTACATTACAAAGGGCCTAATAATGAAGACTTAACTGCATTGTTGTATTTACCGCCGAACATAAAGAAGAATGAAAAACTGCCTGTAGTAGTATATATCTATGAAGTTCAAAGAAAGTATCACAATGATTATTTGCAGCCCACTTTCAAAAATCAGGATGGATTCAGCATTCGGCTATTGCTGGAAGCAGGTTTTATGGTGATGTTGCCGGATATCACAAAGGGATCTGAAGGTCCGGGAATTTCAGCGCTCTATTGTGTGAATCAGGCAATGGATCAGCTTACGAAAATTAAGGAGGCTGACATGACAAAGGTAGGACTGATGGGAAGGTCATTTGGAGGATATGAAACCAATTTTATTGCAACGCAAACGAACCGATTTGCAGCCTATATTTCAGGAACTGGTTTTTCAGACCCTATGCATTCCGCATTTGCGTTTAATTATGGTAGCTATTCTCCTGACTATGCACGCTTGGAACATGGACAGTATTCATTTGGAGATTTTTCAGAAAATAAGGAAAAGTATATTAAAAACAGTCCTTTATTTTATATGGAGCAGGTTACAGCTCCTATGCTGCTATGGTCAGGTCTGAAGGATAAAAATGTCAGTCCCGAAGGAAATAAATCAACATTCAGTGCTCTTAGGAAATATAGAAAACAGGTCATCGCATTGTTCTATACTGACGAAAATCACGGTATTATAGATTCCAAACTTCAGAAAGATCTTACAACGAGAATAATAGAGTGGTGGGAGTATTTTTTAAAAGGAAAAAGAAATGTTCCGTGGATATTGAAACAAACGAAGGATGCTGTTTAGCATCCTTCTTTGGTTAATTGGTTGATGGTTAAGGTATTTTGAACAATACATTGACACAACCTTGATCAAAGAGATTGTGCTGTCCCAAAGAGTCTGTATAAGTACAGATTTCATCGTTAAATTCTGTGCTGCAAGAATTAGTGGTTTCGACACATTCTTCTCCTACCGGAGCCATTGGATCATAACGGAATCCGTTTTGAATTGCACTTTCTGTTTTGTCTGACGCTGTGGAAGCGTACGCACTTCCGATTCCTAAAGCGAAAATAGCTAGAGGCAGCGCGATTTTTCTCATTTTTTTCATGATGTAAAATTTGTTTTGGTGCCTACTCTTGGATCAGGTTTTCGGCTTCCCCTGAATGAAATGTTGAGTAATGTTTTGCGCTAAACGATATCTGATCAACTCATTTCCAATAATTGTAAATAGGGTATTGTTACTGACCATCAGTCCCGTCATCGACGACTCAGAGGTTTTTGGCAAATAAAAACTACCCAGGTATTTTTGCTCACTGATAGCATACATATCAATACTAAAAGATTTTTTCCATTGCTTTTTATCTTCGGATTTTCCCATACGGGGTGATTCGATAAAAAGAACACCCTTATACACAAATGCGGTTCTATTAACAGTCGTTGAAGGATTTTTCATTTTTTTAGTTCCGTCGGACAGCTGGGTCACCTCAATCTTTGGGATCTGGAGATTGTCAATGGTTTGAAAAGTATGGCTGTGTTCAAGCTGCTGGTCTGCAACGACAAATTGATTCCTATAATTGTAGACATAGACCAACTTCTCCGCAGTCTCATCAAATAACAATTTTCCATCGGTATCAAAGATTCCGTCATTGATTTTCTCCAAAAGATTTGGTTTCAACAGTGATGAAGGGTAGGAGCCTGTTGATAACAGCCCTAAAGACTGAATATCTTCTTTTTTAGAATAACCGATCATTGCGAAATGATCTTCTATCATTGGTTGAAGTTGCAAAAAATAGCTCTGATGAAAACTGATGGTACGCATCTTTTCTTTTCCCACAGTCCCCTGATAAATAACGGGTACTGTTCCATCGAAAAAATAGAAATTCGGATGGTTAACTTTTATACGTGGACTCTTGAACTCAAAGTTAAATTGATCCGGAATAACGGTATGCTGTTTTAGATCGTTGAGTTTCGCATCCATGCTGTAATATACAAACGGTGTTTTACTGTTACCCAGATAAATGGAATCGTCACTGGAACCTGCAAAATAATAGGAATCGAGTTCAAGGTTATATTTTTTTTCCAAATCAAAAGGATGTTTCAGCAATCGGCGGGTAAAGTTGTTTTCTTTTATCAGCATATACTCGGATCTCTGGTAGAGTAGTACCAATGAAATTCCACATAGGATTGAAATTAGTAACAGCAGGATCGCAGGTTTAATGATGCGATGGCCAGAGATCTTTGTTTTTACAATAAGCACAACACCAGCAATAATCACACAGACGATATTGAAAACCAGATGGGTATTCCAGCCCATCTTTTCCAGAATACCACCACATGAACAGGGAACAAACTCACTGTAATGTAAAATAATATAAATGTAAAAGGTGAATAAGACCATTAAAGTAAATGAAGCATATAAACCCAAAAGCCTTGAGCGCTCAAAAATAAGAAGCCCACAGATTACAAGTTCAACGGCTAAAATTCCGTACGATACCAAACCTGAAATAATATTCAATAAAGGCGATTGGGTAATCTGAACCTGAAACGTTTCAAAGTCCATGATCTTGCTGATGGCAGCATAGCAAAATAAAAGGATGAAAAAGAAGCAGGCCAAAGTATACAACCGTTCAATAAATTGTGTCATAGCATTAGTTTTATTTAGTTAACAGGCTATCAGTAATTTCCAGAGTACCTTTCTGCCACAGTAAGGTGGCATTTCAGCACCCTCCATGAGAGCGATGGTCGTTTTAAAACTCCCCACACTCTCCCAAATACCACTGGTCGGACATGGTGACCCTGTGGCAATTGATAAAGAAGTGTGAGGATTCATCACCATTCTTTATTTTGTTGAACTTTGCCGCCAGTCGTCTCCATCACGAACCGGAGGATCTTTTACAATTACTATTTCTGATCCTGACTTTGTAGAATCTTTGGCGGAGTTATGTTCCTTTTCCTGTTTTGCAAGTGATCTATCCAGTGGTAATTCGGTCTGCTCAAGACTAAGGCTACGATCAGTGCATTGATGTACAATCAATGTCAAAAATATCGTGCTGATAAGTAAGATTAGTTTTTTCATTTTTTTCATTTTTTTGAGACTTGATCCGGCCGGATTCAATTGAATTGTTGAACCAAAATTAGCTGCTTTAGCCATCTGGAAACAGTTTTTGAAGGTGCTATTTTAAAATTGAGACGTCTCAATTTTAAAATAGAGACATGAAAATAATTGCACAATGCACCTGCTGGAAACAGTTACTGGATAAAATCTCTTTTCGTTTCCGTAATTCTTTAAAATTGGAATTATTACGTTTTTAATTGCCTACTTTTGGGAGGTGTGGTTAATATAGAAGAGCTATGAAAAAGTGTAAATACTTTCTGTTTGTATTTTCGCTGTTTTCACTGTGGGTATATTCTCAAAAAAACAGTGCTGAAACATACAGCGATATTCGAAAGAATTATGAAAAAATGTTGAATGACGATCGGAGGGCACTTCCTTTCGTTAAATTGTACATTAATAAGGCTAAAAAAGAGAAGAATAAGGAAAAACTGGTTCAGGGATACCGTGATGCGCGACAATACTGCGTATCGCTGGACAAGAAATTTAAATATGCTGACAGTACGATTCAGGCAGCTATTGCTTTGAATGATTCTGCCGAGATCAGCAAGGCTTATCTTAGCAAAGGAATCTTATTCTATTTTAATGCAAAAAAGTATAAAGCAGCTTTAGATCATTATCTTAAAGCATACCAGTTTGCTGAACATTCTAAAGATCAGTATCATAAATATAAAGTGATCTATCACATGGGAATTGTTAAAAGCCATCTTGGATATTATGAAAAAGCATTGCAGCATTTTTTAGATTGTACGCGCTTTTACCAATACTCGTTAGAAAAAGATCTGCATGAAAATGAACTGTATAATTACAGTAAAGGGTATTATAACAGTTTGCATCAACTGGCTGTTGTATATCGGTATCTGGGTGAGTTTGATAAAGTTGACAGCTTGGCTGAACTCGGTCTTAAAAATACAGTCAGTAAACCGGACTACTTTCTGGAAAACAGCTATTTTCACAAAAGCAAGGGGCTTGTGTACTTTAATAAGAAAGATTATAAAAATTCAGAGATAAGTTTAAGAAAAGCGTTGCCCGGAATCGTAAAAAGAAATGACTTCGCCACATGTTCCATCATCTACCTGCATCTGGGGAAGATTTATTTTTCACGGAATGAAGTGGACAAATCAATGAATAATTTCATGAAAATCGATTCCATATTTAACAAACAGCAGTTTATTTTGCCGGAAGCAGCCGATTGCTATCGTTATCTTATGAATAATGCTGCAAAAACAGATAATGTTGACAAGCAGTTGTATTACACCAACCAGCTTTTAAAAGCCGACCATGCAATCAATAAAGACTTTTCATACATCGCGTCGAAAATCTGTAGGGACTACGATGTTGATTCGCTAAAAAAAGAAAGGGATAGTCTAGAGAGAAAGGAAAAGAGGAAATTGCACTATGCAATCATTTTAATTGGACTGGCAGCGGTAATCATTATCATTTTCTGCATTCGTTTTTACCGTGATCGTGAGATCAGGATACAATATGATAAATTACAGCAAAAACTTAATGGCAATGAATCAGGAAATGATAAAGAAACCGTCGACGATATCCCCATACGAAAAACTTCTTTATCACCGGAATTAACTGAAGAATTACTTCAAAAACTAAAGATCTTCGAAGAAACGTTATATTTTAAGAAGAAAGGACTAACACAGAAAAGCGTAGCAACAAAACTGGGAACCAACTCTCATTATTTGTCCATTTTAATCAATGAAAATAAAGGAGTGAACTTTAATAGGTATATGGCGGAACTTAGGATCAATTACATCACTAATCTTCTGAATACGGATAGGAAATATTTGCTTTATACTATTGAAGCTCTTGCAGAGGAATGCGGAATCGCAGCCAGACAGAATTTTTCTGCTCTTTTCTATGAAATTAATGGTATCCGTCCAAAAGATTATATCAGAAAAAGAAAAGAAGAACTGAACAAGAATATCTAAAGAGGTCATGATTATATCAGTTGCTGATAAAAATTCGTATTGTACGGAAATTGTAGGTTGTTGATTTTTAATTTTTAATCCATAATGTTTGAATAAAAGTTTGTAATTTTCTTAAAAAAGGACATGGAAACAAAAGCAATTTTTAAACAAACAAAACAGCTGTATGCACAATTAAAAACAGATTTGGAGCAGATTGAACTCGAACAGAAGGATATAATTATCATAGCCGAGTACAGTCTGATGAAAATTGATGACGCTATTAAAGAATTGAAATACCTAATTAGTGATCATATTTTTAACAATATCGCTGAAGAGATCTATTTCTTTAAGGAGGTAAAGCCTCTTTTTATTTCATTGTTTATTTACTACTCTACTACATTAAGTATCGAAACCTATAAACCCGTTGCTGGACACAAATCTTTAAAAAAACACTTTGAGAGCGAACTTGAAAAAATTCAGGCTTATTATCAAGAAAATGCCGAATTCTGTAGTTATTACAAGAGAAAAGCTACCTATTTAGATCACAAATATTTTGTCAGAAATTCTTTTGATATTAAGATGAATATTCCGCTTGCATATTATAACTACGATTCAAATTTCACGACTTCTCATGACCACCATGTGTCTCAGATTATGGCTTACAAGAAAATGGAACATTATTTAAAAAAGTCAATATCCGACATTCAGAAGGGCAGTATTACAGAATCTTCACCAAACGCGACCATAACTTGGTCTGCTCCGAAAGTAGCACTTATTGAACTTATATACGGACTCTACCATATGCGTTGTTTTAATGGGGGCAATATTGAACTCAGTGAAGTAATGAAGTTTGTTGAAAAATCATTGGTGATCGATTTGGGGAACTATCATAAAACCATCTTTGAGATCAGAAACAGGAAAAATGGGACCACGAAATTTTTGAAAAATCTGAGCGATAATCTTAATCAGCATTTCGCAGATAGTGAGCAATTATAACCGGTACATAGCGGTAATCCTTATGGTAATGATTAGTTTAAACTGAGGCAAAATTTTCATTTCGTTGTAATTTTTTTCGGTATAACGAAAAAGTAGTGATTTTTTTTCAGAATCTATTTCAAAATTTGCAGATAATAAAAATCATTAAAATAAAATCATGAATATTGACCATACTGAATTTATTATGTGGATGGATAGGATCATGAAACGATTTGATATCCTGCACGAAAGAGTCAAAGAAAACAACAATGAATTATTCAGCATTGACGGTGATCAGCTTCTTGACAACCAGGATGTTCTTCAGATGCTGAAGATCAGTGCAAGATCCCTACAAAGATACAGATCAACACAGAAATTACCTTATTATACCATTAGTGGAAAATTGTACTATAAATTGTCTGATGTTCATCAACTTATAAGGGAAAGCTTAACTTCACCACGAAAGAATCACAAGTAGGATAGAATGACACCGTATTTTAAGAATAATTTTGCCGCAACAGATATTCAATTGTTTTATTGAATACTTGTTTTGTATCTTTGTTAAAATTTTAAATTATGAAAAATATACTGTTCTTATGTTTGTTTTTGCTGCAAAACCTGAATATTATTGCGCAACAATTACATGACCCGTGGACTTCCTCTGAATTAAAAGATCCATTAGAATTAGCCGAAGCTATTAATATCGCATAGTTTAATTTAAATTAGATTTCCAACAGCGTCAACATCTTCGAAATATATAGCAACAGGAATTAATTCATATCCTAATAAATAAGAAGTTTTAACTCGATGACGGCCGTCTTCGAATTCAATTTTTTTATCAAAGGTGTTATAATGCACTTTTGGGGGATCAAGATATTCTTTATTGATCCAATGCTGAATTATTCTGTATATTCTATGATTATTATTAATGTTAACATTTTCAGGAAGGAATAGAGATGTCATATCTACCTCTCTAAAATAAGAATTGTTGACCAATTCTTCGGTTCTTACTAAATGTATTTTAAAAATACCTTCTTCAGGAAGTAAGTCTGAAGCTTTTAAAGAGGAACTGTTTTCATTGACAGCCCAATAAGGCTTAGGTGCTAATAATTTTATATCTTCAACCGTTTTTACTAAGAATTCTTTTATTAAATCTGCCATAATCAAAGGTAATAATTCTTATCTAGAATAATTTCCTTATTAATATCGCCCCAAAAAACTTCTTTTTCTTTCCCACTCTGCGTATTCAAGATGGTGATCGATTTTATCATTTATATGACGTTTAATAGGAAGTAGAGAAATACCTAGAGATGATTTGCCTATAATAGATAATATATTTCTCCATTCGGCAGCGTTAATGTCCCAAAAACTGACATCACCTCTTACTACGGTTCCTCCATTACCTATCCAGTAAATCTGTTCAAATAACTTTACATCTTGTGTAAAGGTTAGAAATAATAAGATAATTTGCTCAAATAATTCTTTGAATGAATGTCTGACAATATTAATCAACAGGTTCATACGGTCGGGATTTTCATAGTTATCAATACAATACTTTCTCAAAAAAGTAGCAGCTCTTTCACGATACAGAATATCTATATTCTCAAAAAACACATTGCAATCATGTGTTCCAACTGCAATAAGATAACTTTCTTTAGAAGCGAAATGGTCTAAGGTCTTAGATAATGAGGACTCAATATATTTAATCTGCCAAATAAGCTTTAATTTTTTATTGTTTCCTGAATTCTTGTTATCAGTATCTTTATAAAAGTAGTCAGTGTAATCGGCAAGAAAGCTTGTGTCTTTTTGCAGTATGTTCAAAAATATTTTACCATTATAATCATAAAGCCTATGAATTTTACTTTGCTGAATAAATAGCTTTTTAACTAATTCTAAATCATTATTTAGTAACTCTAGACTTTCTTCAAGAAAGTCTGTTTGAACTATAATTTCGATGTTTTCTAACTCGTTTCTGTCTGTTATAATGTTAATGAGTTTATGGAAAATTGTAGAGTCTATTCTCAAAAATTTGTGCAAGTATTCAAAGTAGATATAAGTTCTTTCATTTATCTTTCCAATACTATTAATAAGTTTTTTAATGTATGAATTGTTAATCAATGAATCATCTAAGTAATAGAAGTAAGATACTTCCCAAGATGCTTGATGTTGATATTTCTCGTCGGTAATTATATTCCAAAGGGAAACGCTCTCATTTTCATTTTTAAGATTATTTTGAAAAATCTTTATTGTTATGTAATTTACTGAGTTATCGTCTTTAATAACTTCCTTTAAAACAGCGAGGCCGATTTCTTTATTATACTTGTAGTTTTCATCAATCACAAAATCCAAAGAATTATTATATTCGTAGTCATTCGCTGCCTGATTTTTTAAATATTTGAAAGTATTATAAAACTTAGTTACTTCTGCTACATTACAAAACACAAATGAAGATCGAATTTCTTTTTCTTTTAATCGATCATATTCGCGATAATCTTCGTAATCATATCTTTCTTTGTCTCTAATTCTGTCCCAGTCTAATTTTAGATATGCTTTGTAAATATCATTTGTGTATTTATTCAATAGTCTACTGAATGCATCGTTCTTGATTTTATTTTTTTTCCATAATCTGATTTGATTTTGAACATACCTACAATCCAGAATAAATTAAGAGTATGTGTTTTTACCGGACCTGTACTTTCATCTGCCAATCCATACTTTGTGACACCAATAAACGGTGAGCACATTCAAATTCCAGTTGTCTTTTGGAAAGTAGTGATTTTTCAAAAAGCAGATGGAGAACTTCATCGTGTTGGGTTTATGATGAGTCAAAGAAAATTGTTACAAAATGCTGGTATTATTGAAGAATTGGAAGCTGTAACAGCCGATGAGGAGATTTTTATGCAATTTGACGATGCGGAAACGTATCAGGTTAATCTATCTCTTATAGAAGAGCTGACAGGTTTAAAGATGCCTTTAACGATAGACTCCTATACTGATAAGCGAAATACAAAATTGGTTCTAAAGGAAATAGATATTGATCCGGATCTAGAAAGCGATTCTATTGAATACCAGCTGGGTTTTGCAATCGAAAATCTAAATCTTTGACAAAGTTTTTTAAAATAATTGGAAACTTGATTTTAATGAATAAGATCTCAGCAGATAGAACTTGTTATCTTCTAATGTGTCTTTAATAAATCCCCTCAAAGAATGAAATAGAACCGTTTATATCATCTCTTATCTCAACATTTTAATATACAGAAGTGATCTTTTTATTGTAAAACTTGTAAGTATTCAAGATCAGCTAATTTGGTCAAATCCTCAATAAAAGTGTTCGAGAACTGTACGTTTGGGGTCACAAATGCCATTTAAAGCCAAACAGCGCTTGATAATAATAAGTTATCAGGCGTTTACTTTTTTAATTCATACATCTCTTCATTCAAAATTTTAAAAAATCGTCAAAAATATCAACACTTCAGTAGTTGATATAATGTGAATGTATCTTCAGTTCTAATTTGATTTTAAAAAAAAATCTTTAATTCTTTCAATATGATGTAAATCATGTTATTTGTAATTATTTGATTATCAAATTAATGATTTGTATTATTTAAAACTTATTGCTTTAGAATAATTTTAAATAAGATGTTTTTATCTTATTTAAGGATGTATTACTGTATCTTTGTTAAAGAAAAAATAAGTCGTCATCGATTATTAATAAGGTTTTTACTTAAAATTCTTAGCTATGTTCAGCATTTTTACTAACATCAACAAAAAAGCATTTATCAATGCAATAATAGCAACGTTTGTAGTAATTGCAATTACCATATTAGGTTCGGTCAATTTGCAAAATTTCGATGCTGCGCTAATTATTTATTTCTTCGGAACTATCAGTATGACGTTTGGTGTGGTTTATCACCATTCTGTTTGGAAGCAGCGTCCTGCGACACAGAAATATTGGAAACGTACCTGGGAATTCATTTTTAGCAAAGATTATCCGGTGTATATGAAAGAGGTCATTCGGCTTTCTGTTCGTAATATTTTATTCCAAAAATTTATTGTACCGAGAGGAAGGATGCGCTGGCTTGGACATTTTCTTTTAGCTACCGGATGTTTAATTTCTTTTGGAGTTACTTTCGGGCTTACATTTGGTTGGCTGCACTTTACGCTTAAACCTGGAACTATTGATATCTACGAAACACATATGATGGGAGTAACGGTGATGACTTTTCCATTAGATACCTTTATTGCAGTTTTCTTTTTCCACATTTTGGTCTGGACTGCGATTATGGTTATCGTAGGTTGTTTGATAATGATGCATAGAAGATTTATTGATGAAGGTTTAATAGCAACACAATGGTTTGAAAGAGATTGGCTTCCGTTGATTTTACTCGTTGCAGTTTCAGTTACAGGATTAGGAATTTGGTTTGATTATACTTATCTCGAAGGTAAAATGAGCCAGTTTATGGCAATTATTCACGCAATTACTGTTGCGATGTTTCTGATGTGGATTCCTTTCGGAAAATTCTTTCACATTTTTCAAAGACCTGCACAAGTGGGTGCAAACATCTATAAAATAGAAGGAAGACGTCGCGGAATGCAGATTTGTCCGCATACAGGAGATGAATATACTACTTCAATGCACATAGAAGATTTAAAAGAAATCACCCAAGAAATAGGTTTCAATCTAGAAAATGAAGAAGGAAAAAGTTATCTAGATTACAGCCCCGAAGGAAAAAGAGCAATGCTTGCAAAAGCGCATCTTAAAGCAAGACAAGAATCAGGAACTTATTTTGGTTAAAATAAAATAGAAATGGCAAAATTACCCGTAACAGCCGACGAAATCATTAATGTATTCGGACCCCACAAGCATTACCCAAACAAGGGAACAGTGAGATCAAATCCTCAAAATCCCGATGCTTTGGTGAAAACACACTGCTGTTTTTGTGGTTTACAATGTGGAATTCAATTAAAAGTGAAAGACAAAAAAGTTGTAGGTTTCGAACCATGGAATGATTTCCCTTTTAATGAAGGAAGACTGTGCCCAAAAGGTGTGCAACGATATATGCAGGATAACCATCCGGATCGTTTACTTTCACCATACAAAAGGGTAGAAGATAAAGGTTTTGTTCCGATTGAGTGGGACGAAGCATATGATGTTGTCATCAAAGAAATCAGAAGAATTCAGGAAAAATATGGTAAAAATTCTTTCGCAATGTTGTCCGGTGTTTCTCTTACGAATGAGAAAAGTTATATGGTCGGGAAATTTGCCAGAGTTGCCCTGAAAACCGCAAATCTCGATTATAACGGTCGTCTTTGTATGGTAAGTGCAGGTGCGGGAAATAAAAAAGCATTCGGGATTGATCGATCATCCAACAGTTGGGCAGACTTGGCGCATGCCGAAGTCATCATCATTACCGGAGCTAATGTGAGCGAATGTTTTCCTGTTTTAACACATAAAATTTGGGAAGCAAGAGACAATGGAGCCAAACTCATTGTCATTGATCCGCGTCAGATCCCAATTGCGAGAACTGCCGATATTCATTTGCCGTTAAGACCGGGAACAGATTCTGCTTTAACGAATACAATGTTGAAAGTTTTAATTGATAACAATTGGCTGGATAACGATTTCATTAATAATTATACTTCAGGATTTGAAGAAACTGCGGAAGCTGTACAAGAGTGTACTTTGGAATGGGGCGAAGAAGTAACCGGAATTCCGAAAGAATTGATTTTTAAAGCGGCAGAAATGTGGGGGAAAGCAAAAACCAGTTTCCTGATGCATGCTCGTGGAATAGAACATCATTCTAAGGGTGTTCAGAATGTTTCAAGCTGTATTAATTTGGTGTTAGCAACCGGAAGAATAGGAAAGCCTTATTGTGGTTACGGAACAATTACCGGACAAGGAAACGGACAAGGTGGACGAGAACACGGACACAAATGCGACCAACTTCCCGGAAACAGAGATATCGAAAATCCTGAACACCGAAAATTTGTGGCCAATGTCTGGGGAATCAAAGAAGAAGATATGCCAGGAAAGGGTTTAAGTGCTTACGAAATTATCGAAGCAATCAACCGAGGCGAAATCAAAGGTTTGTTGTCGATTTGTTTCAATCCCTTAGTTTCATTGCCAAATAATAGCAACGTTCGTGCAGCCTTAGAAAAACTGGAATTTTATGCCGGAATTGATTTCTTTTTGTCCGAAACTTTACGTCACGCCAACATTATTCTCGCAGGTTCTTTACAGGAAGAGGAAGAAGGAACTACAACTTCTGCGGAAGGTCGTGTTATCAGAATCAGAGCAGTTGTAGACCCACCCGGAAAAGCAAAACGGGATAGCGAGATCTTAATGGAATTAGCCAGAAGATTAGGTGAAGGCGATAAATTCAATTATAAAAACAGTGAAGAAACTTTTAATGAATTAAGAGTTGCATCCAGAGGAAGCGCCGCAGATTATTACGGCATTACCTACGAAAGAGTAGAAAAAAATCTCGGGATTTTCTGGCCTTGTCCAACCGAAAATCACTCCGGAACACCAAGGCTTTGGGAAGATAAGGTTTTCAATACCAATGATAAAAAGGCACATTTCAACCCAACTCCTTACAAAAAACCAACCGAAGAGCCGGACGAAGAATATCCGATTGTGTTGACAACAGGAAGAGTGGTAAGTCAGTATTTAAGCGGTTCTCAAACAAGAAGAATCGGGAAGTTGGTTGACCTTTATCCTGAACCTTTATTGGAAATTCATCCAAAATTGGCAGCAAAATACGGTATCGAAGAAAATGATTTAATTAAAGTTTCTACAAGACGCGGAAGTGCATTATTTCCTGCAAACGTCGTGGAGACCATTAGACAAGATACTGTTTTCATTCCTTATCATTGGGGTGGTGTAAACTCAGCAAATCAATTAACCATTGATGCTTTAGATCCGGTTTCAAAAATTCCTGAATTTAAAGTTTGCGCTTGTAAAGTTGAAAAAACCGGAAGAAAAAAAGGCGAACATTCAGAAGAGTTTGCCAACCAAAGTAGAGATATTCAATATTAAATTTTAAAAAATTATGGCGGAACAATTTGAAAAATTTAATGACATGGAGTTTTTTGTGGATATGCAACGATGTATCGGCTGTCACTCATGTGAGATGGCGTGTGCAGAATGTGAAACTAACGGAGAAACCTCGATGATTCATATTCATTATGTAGACAGAGCAGAAACAATTCAAACCACGGTTCAGGTCTGTATGCACTGCGAAGATCCTATTTGCGCCAATGTTTGTCCGGCAGACGCAATTACAAAAGACGAGTACGGAATCGTGCACACTGCAGATACTTCAAAATGCATCGGTTGTGCGAATTGCGTGATTGGATGCCCGTTCGGAGTTCCGCAAATTCCTGATGAAAGTGCGATGTTGATGATGAAATGCAATATGTGTTACGACAGAACAAGTGTGGGACTGAAACCAATGTGTGCAACCGTTTGTCCGAGTGGCGCGTTAACTTTCGATACAAGAGATAATGTTGGGAAAAAAAGGCCAAACAGTACTCCGGTCAACCGTTTTATTTTTGGAAAAGAAATAGTGAATACCAAAGTGAATATTATGATGCCAAAAGGCAGCGAAGAATTAAAAGTTTTTTAAACCTACAACAATGTCAGAAGATAATAAAAAAATCCCCGCCTGGAAAGCTGATTTTCCTATAAAAAAACGAGAAGCAGCCTATGTGTCTCGCAAAGAATTTATTAAACTAATCACCTTTTTTTCAGGTACTTTAGCATTGGCGAACGTGGCGGTTCCGGTGTTTAATCATTTTAGAAAAGAAGAAACTATTGGTGAATATTTTGTAGGATTAACCACTGATTTGGAAGTCGGAGGAATGCGAACTTTCTACATCAATGAGAATCATAGGGTTCCCTATATGCTCATTCGTCTCGCAGAAGATAAATGGAAAGTTTTTGAGCAGAAATGTACTCATTTATCGTGTTCTGTTTTGTACAATCATCAAGAAAAAATAATAGAATGTCCTTGTCACCACGGTTTTTTCAATCCAGACGATGGTTCTGTGATTCAAGGTCCGCCGCCAAGACCGCTTCCACAATTAACGGTTGTGATAAAAGAAGATAAAATTTACGTGACAGATTTCGCTAAAGAAACTAAAGAAACTCACGGTCACGGTTAGAACGATAATTATTTGGGCAACTATTCCGTCTTCCGCTCCCAATCTTTTTGCCAAGGCTTTTCCCAACGCAAAAAAAAGATTTCCGCTCAAGCCGGGTTGCAACAATTCACTGTTGAAAATTACAGAGAAATCAAGTAAAAATCGATGTAAACGGACTTTTACCCGTTTTTGAAGACTATAATAAACACTGGTTTTAGACAAAAAATAAGTTTGGCCTAAAGCCCATCGTAATTGAAATAAAATTATTAAAACTGAAAAGAAATGTCTGTACGAAAGAAACCTATAAAAAAAGTAACCTTCCGCGTCAACGAAATGTTGGTTGCCATCATTAGTATTTACATTTTGCTGGTCAGTTTACAGATGTGGCTTTTGTTTGGAACTATCAATAAAGCGTTAGACAAAGAGCATATTGATTTTGCTTGGTATTCGGCAATTGGCTCAGTGGTTATTTTTATATGTACAATTTTCTTTCTGAGATATGTACCCGATATTCCGACAGGGCAAATCAAAAATTCAAAAACAGAAAACGATGACAAATTCTACTGATTTACTCGATTCTTTCGGGAGAAAACATGATTATCTCCGGCTTTCGATTACTGACAGCTGTAATTTTCGTTGCCTGTATTGTATGCCCGATGAGCCGTTCAAAAGTGCGCCTTCAATTGAGTTGATGAATAGTCAGGAAATTTATGAGCTTGCTAGAGTTTTCGTTCAAAAATTCAATATCAATAAAATCAGAATTACGGGTGGCGAACCTTTGGTAAGAAGTGATCTTGAAACAATTATTCGCCAGATGTCTACCTTAAATGCAAGGATTGGAATCACCACAAATGGCGTTTTGCTTCACAAATATTTTGATTTATTTGAAGAATGTGGCGTGAAAAATCTTAACATCAGTATCGATTCTCTCGACCGCGAAAAATTCAAATACATCACGAAAAGAGATTTGTTTCAAACGGTTTGGGACAATATCAAAGAAAGTATTAAAAGAGGATTTAATGTAAAATTGAATGTTGTCATGATGCGAGGTTTCAATGAAGACGAAATTCCAGAATTCATCGCACTTTCGCATCATTATCCGATAGAGTTGAGGTTTATAGAATTTATGCCTTTTACCGGAAATTCCTGGGAGAAAAATAAAGTGATTCCGATTTCGGAAATGCTGAGTTTAGTTTCCAAACACTTCACTTATGAAAAAGTAAAAGACCATAAAAATGATACTTCCAGAAAATATAGGATCAACTCAGAAAGCAAAGGGGTTTTCGGATTGATTTCTACAATGAGCAACTCATTTTGCGCAGGTTGTAACCGAATTCGTATCACATCTGACGGGAAAATGAAAAACTGTCTTTTCGGAGCTGATGAATTTGATTTGCTGAAATCTTTAAGAAATAATGAAGATCTAAAACAACTCATCCAATTCGGAATCCTCAAAAAACACAAGGAAAAGGGTGGACAGTTTTCTAAAATGGAAAATATACAGAACAATGAAATTGTCAATAGAAGTATGATAAAAATAGGAGGTTGATTTTTATTTGGCCACCGATAGGATAAAAAAAACATAACGGCAGGTTTTACTATAAACTAACAAAAAATTTTATTATATGAAACAATTAATGCTATGCGCTCTGGCTATAGCGGGGCTGGCTTATGGCCAAACACCAGCAATTGAGTGGCAGAAATTTTATGGCGGAACGAAAGATGATGACGTAATCAGTATTAGGCAGACTTCGGATGGAGGATATATATTTATAGGAGATTCTGATTCTAATAACGGTGATTTAACATCCAATAATGGGAAAAAAGATTTTTGGGTTGTAAAGAGCAATCCCTTAGGAGCTATACAGTGGCAAAGATCACTCGGAGGAAGTCAGGACGAAGAAGCACATTCAATCAGACAAACGGCTGATGGAGGATACATTATTGCCGGTGAAACAAATTCAAATGACGGAGATGTCACAGGAAATCACGGAGGGACAGATGCCTGGATTGTAAAGTTGAATCAAAATGGAGATTTGGTCTGGCAAAAAACGTATGGAGGATCCAATAGCGATTCCGCCAATTTTATTGAACCTACTGGAGATGGAGGGTACATTGTTGCAGGGGACTCGAATTCTAACAATGGAGATTTAACTCAAAATAAAGGAAGTTATGATGCATGGGTTTTTAAAATTTCTTCAGACGGAACTTTAGAATGGCAGAAAAATTACGGAGGAACGGCATATGAAGGAGCAGAATATATTCAAAATACTTCAGATGGAGGATATATCGTAGCAGTTACAACTACCTCAAACAATGGTGATTTGACTTCTAATCATGGTGATTTTGATTATTGGTTTATCAAGCTTAATTCAGCTGGAAATATAGAATGGCAAAAAACTTATGGGGGTACAGGTATGGATCAGCCCTATGCAATATATCAGACATTAGATGGTGGTTATATCGCATCAGGAAGATCAAATACACCGAATAATGGTGATGTTACGGGTAATCACGGACAATTTGATTATTAAAGTAAGTAATACAGGAGATTTGATCTGGCAAAAATCTTTGGGTGGAACAAATTCCGATTATGGGCGTTTTCACAACCTACTTTAGATGGAGGATACATCGTTGCAGGTTATTCTAACTCAAATAACGGAAATGTAAGCGGAAATAATGGTGGATTTGATTGTTGGATTGCAAAGCTGAATGAAACAGGAACCATTGAATGGCAAAAATCACTGGGAGGAATGGGTTATGACTGGGGGAGACGTTTAACGGAAACAGAAGATGGAGGTTTTGTAATTGCTTTAGGTTCAAAGTCGACGAATATTTCCGCAGGAACACACCACGGAAATAACGATGTCCTACTCATCAAATTAGAAGGAAATGGTTCATTGTCAACGTCAGAAACAAGCTTGAAAAAAGATTCAACTGTGGCTCCAAATCCTTCAAACGGTTACTTTACGATTAATCATCTTTTTAATAACAGCAGCTTAGAAGTTTACTCATTAACAGGAAAACTTATACAAAAAGTTAAAAATATATCTGGAAAATCTTATTCAATTGATATTTCTAATCAGCCGACCGGAGCATACATTATTAGAATTGATAATTTAATTACACTAAAACTGATTAAAAAATAAAGTTCTTACCGGATAATTAATCTATAAGCCAATACAAACTTCAAAAAGCATAATGCTTTTCAGAAATAAAATCTTTAAACAATTACCAATGAAAAAATTAACAAAGCTAATCGCTGTTGCGATGATTGCAATCACAACACTGCAATGCAAAAAATCTGAAACTGTTGTAACCGAAAATCAACCACGAACCTCACAAAATAGTTCTGAAAAAGAAAATCACAAACACGACGAAAAAGATGACTTAAAATACATTTCAAAAGAAGTAAAAGTGACTGGAGATGTTGTAAATCAATTGACATTAACAGTCGATTCTTTAAAAAAAATGAATGTGAAAGAACTGAATGACATGAAAATCGTTTGTCAATCTGGGATTACGAAAGACGACATTAAAACAACAAAAGGAGTTCTTCTGACAGATATTTTAGAGAAAGCAAAAATCGCACAACAGGAGCATAAAGACCGAAATTTTTACATTGTTGCAAGAGCATCGGATGATTACAAAGCGACATTTTCCTGGGCAGAGTTATTCAATAGTCCGACAGGTGAAAAGGTGTACGTATTATTTGAACAAAACGGTCAGCCTCTTAAAGAAAAAGGAGAAATGATTGTGGTAAGTCTTAACGATACCAAAACCGGCCCACGACACGTAAAGTGGCTGAAAAACATTGAAGTAAACCGAGTGAAATAGGAGAGATTAATAAGAAACAATTTTATACCTCCAATTTTTAAACTTTCAAAAACATCTGCAAAATGAAATATTTCATCCCTGTTTCCGATGCTAAAAGAATAATCGAAACACAAATTTATCGTACAGAGAAAATAACAGTTTCACTATTAGAAGCTCAAGGTTTTTATACCTCAGAACCTATTTGGGCAACTTTAGATGTTCCTTCTTTTGATAACTCTGCGATGGATGGTTACGGATTTCGATTTGAAGATTTAGCAGATGTTTCAGAATTAAAAGTTAAACATATCATTCCTGCCGGAGTATCAAAAAATAGTTTTGAGCTTGCTCGGGGAGAGGCTGTACGTATTTTCACAGGTGCAAAAATTCCTGAAGGTGTTGATACCGTAATTATGCAGGAAAAAACGATAAGGATTGAAGACCAAATTCAATTTAATTGTAATGAAATTTTAAAAGGAGAAAACATCCGTTTGAAAGGTTCTCAAACTCAAGTAGGAACAAAAATAATAGATGAAAATACATTTGTCAATCACGCGGTTATAGGTTTTTTAGCAGGATTTGGAATTGACAGAATTGATGTTTACAGAAAATTAAAAATAGGACTACTCTATACAGGAGATGAATTGGTGGAAATAGGGAAACCTCTTCTGGATGGGGAAATCTACAATTCTAATACGTACACGCTTCAATCAGCTTTGGCTGAAATTAATCATCAGTTGTCATTCATCGATCATGTCGAAGATACGGAAGAAGCTACTTTTTCTGCCATAAAAAATGGTTTTGAAATGGTGGATGTTTTACTAATTACAGGGGGAATTTCTGTAGGAGATTATGATTATGTGAAACCTGCTTTAGAAAAATCAGGCGTTTCAGAATTATTCTATAAAATCAAGCAAAAGCCAGGAAAACCTCTGTATTTCGGTAAGTTAAACAAGAAAATTGTTTTTGCATTGCCCGGTAACCCGGCTTCTGTTTTTTCCTGCTATCATCAATATGTAAAACCCTTTTTACTAGGTTGTTTCGGGCGGAAAGATTTTAATGAAGAACAAGATTTTGCCATTTCAGAATCTTTTGTAAAGAAAAAAAGCAAAGACCAGACGCAGTTTTTGAAAGCCTTCTATTCTAAAGGTCGTGTGCAAATTCTCAACGCACAAGAATCTTATAAAATGGATTCTGTTGCACAGACCAATTGTCTGGTAGAGTTTCCTGAAAATGCAACTGAAATTAATATAGGAGAGAAAGTTACAATATGGAAAGTCTGAAAATCAAAGGCAGAATATGGATTGAAACCGAATCCGGATTAAAGATTGGAATTGGAAGAGCCCGGCTTTTACAGCAAATCAATGATTTGGGTTCTATCACAGAAGCGGCAAAAGTTTTAAAATTCCTTACCGAAAAGCGTGGGGAATTGTAAAAGATATTAATTCCAATTCTTCCAAAGAAATCGTCATTAAGGAAGTGGGCGGAAAAACAGGTGGGAAAAGTTCACTTACAGATTATGGGAAACTGATAGTGGAAAAGTTCAAAACAGCAGAAGAATGTTTTATCAAATTTTCTCAGGATGAAATCTAAAATCAAAATGAAAGCAGTCATTTTAGCAGGAGGCAAAAGCTCCAGAATGGGACAAGACAAGGCCTCGATGGTGTTGGGTGAAAAATATGTAATACAGCATATTATTGATAATTTATCTTCTGTTTTTGAAGAGGTTTTTATATCAGGAAATCATACAGATTATCCAAATTCGAAGGGTATTATTACAGATATTACAATACAAAAAGGTCCGATGGGGGGTATTCACTCCGCCTTAGAATTCTGCCGGGAAGATATTTTTGTCTGCAGTTGCGATATGCCCTTCGTTTCTTCAGGTTTAATTCAAGATTTTCTTCAAAAAAAGGTTGAAAATAAAATTAATGTGGTGCGTCATGGCGAAAAAATATATCCGGTTTTGGGTATTTATCCTCTGGCGGTACTCGGTACTCTAGAAGAAACAATTAAAAATGAAAATCTCAGAATGACCAGCTTCCTTCAGCAACAAAACGCTCATTATATTGATTATGATGATGGTTTTGAAACTCAACTTTTAAATATAAATACGCCGGAAAACTTCCGTGCTGCAGAAATTATAATCAATAAAAATTTATAAAAATGAAAAAGAACTATGTAGTGGCAGGAGCAATTCTGCTTTCAGTAAATATGTTCGCACAAGAACAACCAAAAGTAGATTCCTTAAAGAATTATTATGAAATTCAGGAAGTGAATATCTTTGGAAAAGATAAAAATGAAGGTCCTATTCACAAGGTGGATGTACAATTAATTCAAGATTTTAATAAAACGAACGTCGTAGATGCGGTCAATCTTTTGCCCGGAGTTAGCATTACACAAATGGGTGCAAGAAATGAAGGAAGTATTTTAGTAAGAGGGTTCAATTCACTCAGAACACCTGTTTTTTTTGATGGTATTCCTATTTATACACCTTATGACGGTAATTTTGACTTAAGCAGATTTACAACTTTTGATATTCATAGTATTTCTGTAGAAAAAAGTTTGGTTTCAGTACAGTATGGACCCAATACGATGGGTGGAGCAGTGAATATCGTATCCAGAAACCTGTAAAAGCTTTAGATATCGATGGGCAGTCAGGCGTTGGTTTTGCAGACGGAACGGGAGTGAATTCTTATTTTACGGCACTCAACATCGGAACAAGACAAGATAAATATTATATCATGGGTTCTGCTTCTTTATTGAAAGTTGATAATTATCTGATTTCAAGAAAATTTGACGGAACACCGTTGCAGCCTTCATTACAAAGAGTGAATTCCGAATCTATGGATGTCAGGCTCAGTGCAAAATTCGGTTATACGCCAAACAAAACGGACGAATATTCATTCAGCATCATTTCCCAAAATGCAGATAAAGACATTGCTCCCAATGCATTGAAAGCAGGAAACAGCAACTGGAGAAATTACCCGACGTACGATAAGAGAAGCATGTATTTGAAAACAAGAACTTTGGTTGCCAATAAAACCTTTTTGAATTTTACCGGATATTATGATACCTATTACAATAAAATGAAGCAATATGATGACGATCAGTATACTTTGCTCAACAAAAATTCTTCATTTTCAAGCGTCTATGACGATTATTCATTAGGTGGAATTTTAAATTTAACGACCGAAGCGATTAAAAATAATGTTATTACACTTTCTGTTAATAATAAGTTTGATTCTCATAAAGAACATAACGAGGAAATTTTAGCCAATACCTCTACCGGACAAAAATTTAAAGAAGGTGAACCTGAGCAAAATTATAGGGATAATACTTTTTATGTTGGTGTGGAGGATGTCGTGACAATTAATTCATTGATAAAAGCCGTAGTGGGAGCTTCTTACAATTCAAGAAATAATATCAAGGCTCAGGAATACGGAACTCACTTTGAAACAGGAGAAAAAAATGTACTGTATGATTTTCCAAAAGGTTCAGATCACGCTTTCGATTACAAAGGAGGAATTATTGTGGAACCTGTAAAGAATCATTTAATCACACTTTCAGCTTCCAAAAGATCAAGATTTGCCTCTCAGAAAGAAAGATATTCAAGCCGATTCGGAAGTCAGGTTCCCAATCCGGATTTGAAATCAGAATACACCTGGGCTTATGATATCACCTATTCTGCAAAGTTGGGAAACAAATTCAACTATGAAGTTTCAGGTTTCATCAATAATGTGAAAGATGCCATTTTTGCCAGAACAGTCGGCGCTTTAGACAACGGAAACCCCGTCAGTCAAAATGTGAATATCGGCAAAGCCGTTTTCCAGGGTTATGAACTGGCATTCGGATATATGCCGATTAAAAATATGACTTTAGGAGCTAACTACAGCTATATTGATATGAAAGATAAAACGGAAGGTAGTAACGAAAAATTTACCGACGTTCCGAATCATAAATTAATGGCTTATACTAAATTGGAAGTACCAAAATTACGCTCTACACTTAATGTAAATATGGAATTTTATGGAAAAAGATACACAACAAGTACAGGAGATCAGGCACCCGAATTTACGTTGGTTAATGCTAAATTATCGGTAGACATTGTGAAAGGAGTCAACTTTGATTTTGGTGTCAGAAATTTATTGGACAGAGATTATTATTTGTCTTATGGCTATCCTAAAGAAGGAAGATCTTTTATAACTGCATTGCGATATCATTTTTAAAATTTAAATTAATGAAACTTAAAATATTTGGAAAACTCACGGATATCTTTACAACGGATGAATATAATTTTTCTTTAGAAAACATAAAATCCATTGCTGAACTGAAATTGATGCTTGAAAAAGAATTCCCCAAACTAAAAGAAACGACTTATTTGGTCGCCGTTAACGGAACTAAAGCAGAAAATACTCAAGCAATCTCTAATGTATCTGAAATAGCTTTATTGCCTCCATATTCAGGTGGTTAAAATTTAAACATAATGAATTTAAATCGATACAACAGGCAGATTATATTACCGGATTTCGGAGTTTCTGCACAGGAAAAAATCGCCCATTCATCTGTATTGGTGGTCGGCGCAGGTGGATTGGGATGCCCGGTTCTCCACATATTGGTGTCTACGGGCGTTGGGGTAGTAGGTATAGTAGATTTTGATACAATAGAATTAGAAAACCTTCATCGCCAGTCTTTGTACAGAGAGCAAGATGTAGGATTACCCAAAGTTATTACCGCGGTAGAACATCTAAGTAAAATTAATTCTGAAATTGAGATTATTGCATTTCAGGAAATGATAACGGGTAAAAATGTTTTGTCGATGATCCATAATTTTGATGTAGTGGTAGATTGCACAGACAATTTTGCAACAAGATATTTGTTGAATGACGCTTGCTATCTGATGAAAAAACCTTTGGTCTATGCCTCTATTTTTCAGAATGAAGGTCAGGTTTCGGTTTTTAATGTGGAAAAGGAAAATCAAATCACCAATTATCGGGATCTTTTCCCGGTTCCACCCAATCAGAATGAAGTTCCGAACTGTAATGAAGCCGGAGTTTTGCCTGCGCATTCGGCGGTTATCGGTACTTTTCAGGCAAATGAAGTTATCAAATTATTGATTGACTCTCCCGAAACTCTGATTCACCAATTATTGGTTTTCAACACGAAGAATTATGAGTCAATGAAAATCAATTTTAAGGAAAGTACGGAAAAATCAGGACCGAAAACGATTCAAGAATTTCTGAACTTTAATTATAATGAATTTTGTAACAGTTTTGATAATTGCATAAAATCACATCAGGAATTGATATCGTTTTTAAATCAAAACAACAGTATTTTGATAGATGTTAGGGAAAGCGATGAACAACCTAAAATTGCATTAGCAAAGACTTTAGAAATTCCGTTAAGTTCACTGGAACAAAATCTGAACAAACTAAATTGTTACACATCCATCTGTTTTGTCTGTGCTTCAGGAGCTCGAAGCCAAAAAGCATTAAAACTGTTAAAAAGTCACTTTCCTGATAAAGAAATAAAGCATCTTAAATCAGGGATAAAATCAATTCAACAATGAAAAAATTAAAAAATATTTTTATCGAAGGCCCTATAAATCCTGCTTTTGTTGCGGAAAGCATCACTAAGCATACAGTAAAAACTGCTATTGGAGGACATAGTATTTTTCTCGGTCAGATCCGTGAAGATTTAATTGACGATAAAAAAGTAGAAGCAATTGATTTCACCACATATCATGAAATGGCCTTAGAAAAAGCTGGAGAAATTCGCGAAGATATCATTACAAAATATGAATTGACTTGCGCACATATTTACCATTCTCTGGGCAAAATCAAAGTTGGCGAAATATGTCTTTTCGTCTTCACTTCAGCCCCACATCGCAAGGAAGCCATTCGTGCCTGCGATGAAATGGTTGATAGGATCAAGAAAGAAGTTCCTTTATGGGGGAAAGAAATATGGGAAGATAATACTCACACTTGGAAAGAAAATAAATAATTAAAAATAAAATGGTTAATATTACTCACAAAAATAGTACTCTCAGAAAAGCTTTAGCCGAAGCTGTACTGAGCGTTAGTTCACAAGATACAATTGATGCAATAGTTAACAACAAAGTTCCTAAAGGCAATGTTTTTGAAATGTCAAAAACAGCAGGATTATTTGCAGCAAAAAAAACAAGTGACATGATTCCTGATTGTCATCCGCTTCCGATAGAATATACTTCCATACAGTTTGAAATTAGAGATCTTGATATTTATATTACTTCAGAGATTCACACGATTTATAAAACGGGTTTGGAAGTAGAGGCAATGCACTCGGCATCCGTTGTAGCGCTTACAATGTACGATATGCTGAAGCCAATCGATAAAAACATTGAAATCAGAAATATCAGACTCATTGAGAAAAAGGGCGGAAAATCTGATATCAAAGATTCGGGAGAAGGTATCGATGCTTCTGTAATTGTTTGTTCCGACAGTATTTTTGCAGGAAAAAAAGAAGATAAAGCAGGGAAAGCAATTATTTCATCTTTAGAAAAGAATAATGTAAAGACAAATGATTATGTAATTATTCCTGATGAAGTTTTAGAAATTCAAAATAAAATAAAGTCTGATATTGAAAATGGGATTGACCTAATAATGATTACAGGCGGAACCGGACTTTCAAAAAGAGACGTTACACCAGAAGCAGTTCGTCCGCTTTTAGACAGAGAAATTCCCGGAATTGCCGAAGCAATCAGAAGCTACGGGCAATTGCGAACTCCTTATTCTATGCTTTCCAGAAGTCTTGCCGGAATGATTGGCGATACGTTGATTATTGCACTTCCCGGCTCTACAAAAGGTGCGGAAGAATCTATGGATGCCATCTTCCCTGGAATTTTACATATCTATAAAATTTTGAACGGAGGAAAACATTAAAGTAAACTGATATTTATCAGAATAATAAAATACTAAAAAGTCTTTTATTTGGAATTCAAACCTTAAATTTGTCATTATCTAAATAGTAAAAAAGGAAAGTCAAAGGTTTTTCTTTAAAATTAAAAGATAAAAAGATATTAATATTTTATTTAAAATTTAAAAATGGTCAAAGAACAATTTAAAGCAGGTCATCCCGTTCATACCTATTTGGTTGAAGAGGTGTTAATCATCACTCTGTTGGAAGAGTTAATTAATACAAATCCGAACGAAGAGTTTCAGAAATTTTATAACCTTTTCAATCATTTAGCAACTGTAGAAAGAAGGTTTGAGCGAAAAGAAAATCAGTTGTTTCCCTTTTTAGAACAAAAGGGCTGGACAGGGCCTTCAAGAAATATGTGGTCTTTTCATGATACGATTCGGGATATTTTCAGAATAATCAGAAAAAATATTGACGATAAAGATTTAGATTCTGCTAAACAAAATATAGAATATGCGGGTCAGAATCTGAAAAACCTGATGGAAGTTGAAAAAAGAGTACTGTTCCCCAATGCGATGGATATTCTCTCAGATGAGGAATGGATAAAAATGCGTGAAGGTGAAAACGAAATAGGCTGGATGCTGAATGAATCACCTGCAAAATATCCTGATGAAGTACAATATGTTTATCCCTCCGAAGATACGACTTTGAGAACAGAGGTTGTTTTTGATGAAAATGCATCACATTTTGATGAAGGATATATGACGGTAGAGCAGGTAAATCTGTTGTTCAGAACTTTGCCATTAGATCTAACGTATGTAGATGAAAACGATCGTGTAATTTTCTATAACCGTGGAGAAGAGCGTGTTTTTCCCAGAAGTGCTGGTATTATAGGAAGGGAAGTTCGTTTTTGCCATCCTCCGAAAAGTGTTGATACGGTACTGAAAATTTTAGAAGCTTTCAGAAAAGGTGAACAAAATGAAGCTTCGTTTTGGTTTAATTACCGAGATAAACTGATTTATGTTAGATATTTTGCAGTCCGTGATTCGGAAAAAAATTATCGTGGCGTAATTGAGATGTCGCAGGATATTTCTGAGACAAAAAAAATTGAAGGGGAGCGAAGACTTTTGGAATGGGAATGATAATTATCATTTAAAATAAAATACTAAATTGTCTTTTATTTCAAAATAGATTTTTATCTTTGTATTATAAAAATAGCAAATGTTTTCTAAAACCTGTGAATACGCCATTCGAGCTTTGATATTTATCGCACAGAAGTCTAAGGACGGAAGTAGGGTGGGGATTAAAGATATTTCATCAGGGATAGATTCTCCGGAATATTTTATTGCTAAAATATTACAGGATCTCAGCAGAAAGGGCTTTGTACAATCAGCAAAAGGACCCAACGGAGGTTTTTACATGGAAGGAAAAGATCTTGAACAGTCTGTAGCTGATATCGTGAGAGAAATAGATGGAGATAAACTCTTTTCGGGTTGTGGTCTCGGTCTTAAAGAATGTTCGGAAGATCATCCTTGTCCTATTCATAATGATTTTAAGCATATTCGCCAGAAAATAAAAGATATGCTGGAAAATTCTAAAATCGAAATGTTTGTTAAAAATCTAGATTTGAAATTGACTTTTCTAAAAAAATAAACTTAAATAATTAAAAAGATAATAATTTTGAATATAAAAACTATCAAATAATAAAATACTTTAAGGTATTTATATATTATTTAAATTTAATTATTTTAAAACATGAGAATCTTTGTAAATCTATACAAAATGAGAAAATCACTCTTAGTAACAGCTGTTTTGTCTGCATTCATTAGTTTGAATTCCTGCAAACAAAACGAATCTGCTTCATCTGAAAACAAGCAAGATGCAGAACAGATCAAAACTGACGGAACTACCGAAGAATACAAGTTTACAGTAGCACCTAATGTTCCCTTACCCATTGGTAACCGTGCTGCAAAAAAAGTTATCGTCAGACTTGAAACCATTGAAAAAGTGGGCGAACTTGCAGATGGAACGCAATATAATTTTTGGACGTTCAACGGAACAGTTCCCGGAAGTTTCATCAGAGCAAGAGTGGGAGATGACATTGAACTTCATCTTAAAAATAACGAAAATTCAACCTTTCCTCACAATATAGATTTACATGCGGTAAACGGCCCCGGAGGTGGAGCAGAAGCAACTTTTGTTGCGCCAGGAAAAGAAGCCGTGTTTACTTTTAAAGCAACCAATCCGGGGTTATACGTTTACCATTGTGCAACTGCACCTGTAGGAATGCATATTGCCAACGGAATGTATGGTTTGATTTTAATTGAACCGGAAGGTGGACTGCCAAAAGTGGACAAAGAATTCTACATTATGCAGGGTGATTTCTATACCAAAGGTAAATTTGGAGACAAAGGTCTTCAGGAATTTGATATGGATAAAGCTATTGCCGAACATCCTGATTATATTGTATTCAATGGTAATACAGGTGCCCTGTTAGGTGCAAATGAGCTTCAGGCCAAGGTAGGTGAAACCGTAAGATTCTATGTTGGAAATGGTGGACCAAATATGACATCATCATTCCATGTTATTGGTGAAATTTTCGATAAAGTATACATAGAAGGTGGAAGTAAAATTAATGAGAATGTACAAACAACGGTAATTCCTCCGGGCGGAGCTTCAATCGTAGAGTTTAAAGCGACAGTTCCCGGTGAGTATGTGATTGTGGATCATGCGATTTTCAGAGCCTTTAATAAAGGTGCTTTAGGTAAAATTAAAATCACCGGAGCTGAAAATCCTGCGGTTTACAAAAAAAACTAAAATTACTTAAGGTTACATTGAGGATCTAAAATATAGAAATAATGAGAATTGTGGTGAGTATGTTTTTTGCAATTGCCGTAACCCTGTTTTCTTGTTCCAGACATTCTAATATGCAAGAAAAATCTCCGGATGTTCATAGCCATTTAAAATATGTCTCCAACTCAAAAAAAATGGTAAGAATTGACGGAGGTGTCTATGAAGCTTTTATAGGTAAAGATTCAGGAAGAACTGTAAAAGTAGAAACCTTTTATCTGGACGACAGCCCGGTTACCAATGCAGACTATCTCAGATTTCTTAAAGCAAATCCTCAATGGACCAAAAGTAAAGTAAAACGTCTTTATGCAGACAGCTCATATCTTCAACATTGGAAAAGTGATTACGAAATACCCGAAAATGTAAGTCCGGATGCACCAGTTACAAATGTTTCCTGGTACGCAGCTAAAGAGTATGCAAGAAGTGTTGGTAAAAGATTACCTACAATTGACGAATGGGAATTTACAGCATTGGCAGATCGTAATTCAAAAAATGCTTCTAAGAAACCTGAGTTTACGGACTATATTTTAAAATCATATCAGAAAAAGAATAAAAATAAGCAAGTTATCAAACAAGATTTACCTAATTATTATGGTGTTTATGATATGTATGGAATGGTTTGGGAATGGACATTTGATTTTAATTCTGTAATGATGAGCGGAGAATCCCGCAAGGATAATACGACAAACGAATCTCTTTTCTGTGCAGGTGCTGCCATCACTTCTAGTGATCTTAGAAATTATGCCGGATTCGTGAGATATGCACTCAGAGGGAGCCTTAAAGCTGATTATTGTCTTAATAACTTAGGATTCAGATGTGCAAAAAATTTAAATAAATAAAAAATGAAACGGTTACTATATCTTTTGTTTGCATTTTCAATTTTGTCGTGCAGCAAAAAAGAAGAGATTATAAGTCCCGACTCGATTTACAACGTGGGGTCAGTATGGGAAAAACAGGATGGAAGTAAAATTTCCTTTATAGATCTTAAAGGGAAAGTAATTGTAACGACAATGATTTTTACCTCATGTAAAACTGCTTGTCCGAGGCTGACTGCGGAAATGAAAAAAATAGCAAAAGAAGTTGGAAAAGTAGATCCTGATAATATCGAATATTTATTGATTTCTATTGACCCTAAAACAGATACTCCTGAAGTTATGAAGGCTTATCTAAAAACCCATCAGCTTGATGAAAAAGAATGGATGTTTATCCGCAGCAACGAAAACGATACAAGGGAAATTGCCAATATTATTGCCGTGAAGTATAAAGAGATTTCTCCTATTGAATTTTCGCACTCCAATATTATTAGTGTGTATTCAAAAAAAGGTACACTGGCTTACCAGAAAGAAGGCCTCGATAACAATATTCAACGCACTGCAAAAGAAATTAAAAAGCAACTAGAGTTATAAATTATAAAAAAATTGAAAAATGAAAAAGGTAGTATTAGGTGCAGTTTTATCAGCACTCACAATGATCTCATGCTCAGATAAAAAGCCAACAGAAACAGCGGTAGAATCTAATGTAATGCTTGAAGAGCCTAAGACAATAGATTCTGCAGCAATGGCATCTAAATCTGAAACATTAACACCCGAAGCCGAAGGAAAAGAGTTGTTAGAAGGAATGGATTGTCTGTCATGTCATAAAGTAGACGCTAAATTGGTTGGTCCATCATATCAGGATGTTGCAGCAAAATATACAGAAGCTGATATTGATATGCTTGCGCAGAAAATCATTGATGGCGGAAAAGGAAACTGGGGAGATATCCCAATGACACCTCACTCAGGAATGAGTAAAGAAAATGCTCAGAAGATGGTAAAATATATTCTTTCTTTAAAAAAATAGATAAATATTTATATAATATTTGGAAGTTAAAACAGCTGAACCTGTTTTGATCTCACTTTTCTCTCTGGCATTACGAATCCATGTTTTTTACTTGCTGAATTTATAATTATCGTAATGCCATGAAAGAGAGTGGCTTTTGAAATAATTGAGTTACAGTTTTTATTTTAAAAATCTGTAATTGAAACAAAGCAATAGTGAAAAAACAAAAAAATTTTAAAATAATAAAAGATAAAAAAGTATTAAATTATGAATACACAGACAGACTTTATAGGAGACATTGTAGCAGAAGATTTTAGAACTGCTGCGATATTCAAAAAATATGGCATCGATTTTTGTTGTAAAGGAGGTAGAACGATAGAAGAAGCGTGTGGTCCGAGAAATTTAGATAGTGATCAAATTTATTCAGACATAGAAAATCTTCCGAAGACTGATGGTAATTCTATTGATTTCAACAGTTGGCCATTAGATCTTTTAGCAGATTACGTAGAAAAAACGCATCACCGCTATGTGGAAGAAAAAACACCTGTTTTGAAACAATTTTTGGATAAGTTATGTAAAGTTCATGGTGCCCTGCATCCTGAGTTATTCGAGATCAGGGATCTGTTTTTTGCATCTGCACAGGATTTGGCTTCACACATGAAAAAAGAAGAGTTAATGCTTTTCCCATTTGTTAAAAATATGGTTAGAGCGCAAATAGAAGGAATGGCAATTCCGCAACCTCCATTTGGATCGGTAGAAAACCCGGTAAATATGATGAAGCACGAGCATACTGTTGAAGGAGAGCGATTAAGAAAAATTGCAGAACTTACAGATGAATATACACCTCCTGCAGATGCTTGTAATACCTATAAAGTAACATTTGCAATGCTTCAGGATTTTGAAAATGATCTTCATAAACATATTCATTTAGAAAATAATATTCTCTTTCCAAAAGCGATTCAATTAGAAAAAGAATTTTCAGTAGAACACTAAATTGAGAAGATTATGACAACTAAAAAGTTATGGACCTGGCTTGCTGCCGTTATTATCGGATCATTTGCCGTTTTGATTTACTACGGTGTAGATATTTACAGGAAAATCCCTCCGGTTCCCGATAAAGTTGTTACAGCTGATGGAACAGTTATGGCAACAGGGCAAGATATAAAAGATGGTCAAAATGTTTGGCAGTCGATCGGTGGACAGACTGTTGGGAGTATTTGGGGGCACGGAGCCTATATTGCACCCGATTGGAGCGCAGATTACCTTCATCGCGAATCTCTGCTTTTATTAGATGAATTGGCAAAAAAAGACGGGAAAACTTATAAAGATCTTCCCGATGATGAGCAGGCAAGATATAAGGTACTTCTGAAAAGAGAAATCCGAAAAAACACTTTAGATGAGGCAACTCAGACGATTGTAATTTCTCCTGAAAGAGCTAAAGTACAGGCAGAATTAGCAGAATATTATGCTAAGATATTTATGAATGATGCGGAGATGAATCAGCTTCGTGACCATTATGCCATTCCTAAAAATACAGTGAAAACTGAGGAGAGGATGGCAAAAATGAATGCTTTTTTCTCTTGGGCAGCCTGGGTTTGTATCACAGATCGTCCCGGAGACACAGGAATTACATACACCAACAATTGGCCTCATGATGAACTGATAGGAAATATTCCTCCACCATCGCTGCATTTGTGGTCTGGATTCAGTGTATTAATGTTATTAGGTTGCGTTGGGTTGTTGGTTTTCTATCACGCTAAAAATAAAGAAGAAGAGATCAGTGAAATGCTTCCATTGGAAGATCCTTTGAGAAGTATGAAACCTACAGCTTCGATGCGTGCAACTTTAAAATACATTTGGGTTGTTGCTTTATTGATTTTAGTGCAAATGTTTGCAGGTGTCATCACAGCGCATTACGGAGTTGAAGGAAGTGGGTTCTATGGTTTTCCGCTCGATGAGTTTTTACCGCAGTCAATTTCGAGAAGCTGGCATGTGCAATTAGCTATTTTCTGGATTGCAACTTCTTGGTTAGCGACAGGATTATACATCGCTCCTGCAGTTTCAGGATACGAGCCAAAATATCAGGTTTTGGGTGTCAATATTTTGTTTGGAGCCCTATTGATCGTAGTTTTTGGCTCATTAGCCGGACAATGGTTAGGCGTGATGCAAAAGTTGGGCTATGTAGATAATTTCCTTTGGGGACATTCTGGTTATGAGTACGTAGAATTGGGAAGAATTTGGCAGATCTTATTGTTAGTGGGATTAATTCTTTGGTTAATTTTAATGGTAAGAGCTCTTTTACCAGCATTGAAAAAGAAAGATGGCGACAGACATTTATTATTACTCTTTACACTTTCCGCAGTGGCAATCGCATTATTTTATGGTGCAGGATTGATGTATGGAAGACAAACCCACATGGCAATTGCAGAATATTGGAGATGGTGGGTGGTTCATCTTTGGGTAGAAGGATTCTTTGAAGTATTTGCAACCGTTGTAGCTGCGTTTTTATTTACGAGATTAGGATTACTAAGATTAAAAGCAGCAACTCACGCAGTATTATTTTCTACAATTATTTTCCTTGCCGGAGGTATTTTGGGGACGTTCCACCATTTATATTTCAGTGCAACACCAACAGCAGTTCTGGCTTTGGGAGCAACATTTAGTGCACTCGAAATTGTTCCGTTGGTTTTAATAGGATTTGAAGCGTATCAAAATTACCAAATTAGTAAATCTACCAAATGGATCAAAGCGTATAAGTGGCCAATTTACTGTTTCATTGCAATGTGTTTTTGGAATTTCTTAGGAGCAGGTATTTTCGGATTTGCCATTAATCCACCGATAGCATTGTACTATATTCAAGGGCTTAATACCACTGCAGTTCACGGCCATGCTGCACTATTTGGAGTGTATGGAATCCTGGGAATTGGTTTGATGATGTTTATGTTGAGAGGATTGTATCCGGACAGAGAATGGAATGATAAACTGATCGGTTGGGCTTTTTGGTTAACTAATATCGGATTATTGGTGATGGTAACCATAAGTTTGCTGCCGATAGGAATTATGCAATCTGTAGCCTCAATTAAAGAAGGGTATTGGTATGCACGTTCCGCCGAATTTATGCAAACCGATATGATGCATACATTGAGATGGCTACGTGTTCCGGGTGATATTTTATTGGCAATAGGAGAAATGCTGTTAGTAATTTTCATTATCGGACTGAAAACCGGCTGGTCTTTAAAAGATAAAAGATAATCAATTATTTAATCCTGAGAACTGCCACTTTTGTAGTGGTGGTTCTTTTAAATTTTAAAATATGAAAAGAAACGAAAACTTAGTCCCGCTTTCCCGAGATCATCATTTCGGATTGCTTTGCAGCTGGAAAATTCGTCAAGGGATCAAAAAGAATGTTTCTTATGACAGAATAAAAAAATACATCAATTACTATTGGCAGGAAAATCTGAGTCGTCATTTTGAAATCGAAGATCTCGTACTTCCCGAAACTGAAAACAATATTCTTCAGATTCAGATGGAAAAAGAACACATCGAGATCCGTAAGTTGATCAATACTATGAATCAAACTAACGATATCCGTATTTTAGGAGATTTTGCGGATGCTTTAAGCAATCATATTCGTTTCGAAGAGCGGATGTATTTTCCTCATTTAGAAGAACATTTATCTGATGTGAAACTGAATAATATTGGAGCTCAACTTGAGCAAATACATCAAAAAGAAAATGATTTTTATCAAGATGAATTCTGGAAATAAATTATTGAATTTAAATTAAAAACATGAGCATTCATATTCAATCACGATTGGGCGACTATCTTTATTTGGCGATGGGTGACTGTAACGGCCATAAAGTTGTAATAGCAGTTGGTTACACTTATGGTTACGCAGATAAAAAAGCTAAACAATTTGAAGAAGCAAGTCAGGGAACGGTAAAATATATTGATATTTCAGTCGTGAAATCTGGTGATAAAGAAAAATGCAAAACTTTGGAAAAATTGGTTTGATCTTACAAATCCCCACAAAATATTTTTGAATTTTCAATGGATAGCCTTATCTTTGAAAAGGATAAGAAAGTCTTATTTTAAATCTTTCTTTTCGTTTATTTTATGAAAAATTGGATTTATTTAAGACTTTCTTTTTGCTTATTTTTAGCAACAATTTTAATGTTAAATTGTAAAAAAACTGAATCTGATTTTACAAAAAAGTCGACACAAAACTTTACAATTTCAGTTGCAGCAGCAGCTAATCTTCGGGATGTTTTGGAAGAATTGAAACAGATTTATATGAAAGAAAATCCTGATAAAAAAGTCGAAATTACTTTTGGTTCGTCGGGTTTGCTGGTTCAGCAGATTTTAAATGGAGCACCTTTCGATTTGTTTCTGTCAGCCGATTCTTCTTTTCCAGATAAGTTAAAAAGTAAAAATAAAACTTCTGGAAATTCTGAAATTTACACCTTTGGAAAAGTGGCTTTATGGAGTTCAAAAGCCAATGTTTCCAAAGGTTTGAAACTGATTTTAAATCCTGAAATAAAAAAAATAGCTATCGCCAATCCAGATCTTGCACCTTATGGAAAAAATACGGTCGAAGCTTTGAAAAAAATGGGAATTTATTCTCAAATTGAAAACAAAATTGTTTGGGCAGAAAATATCAATCAGTCCGCACAATTTGCTTCAACAGGAAACGCAGATATCGCATTCATCGCACTTTCCAATGCAAAGAACAAAGGAATGATGACACGAGGAAATTTCTACGAATTATCAGCAAGCGAATGTTTACCAATCGCCCAAAGCGGAATTGTTTTGAAAAGTAAAAATCAAACCGAAGCAAAAGATTTTTTTGATTTTATTAAAAGTAAAAAAGCCAGCCAAACTTGGGAAAAGTACGGTTATCAAACAAAAATTTCAAAGTAAATGCTTGATCAGGATTTTATTTACACTTTATTACTCACCGGAAAATTAGCGTTGATAACAACAACGATTCTGATATTCACCGGTGTTCCGATTGCATATTGGCTTGCTTATTCAAAGTTTAAATTGAAATTTATCGTCGAAACTTTAATCTGTATGCCAATGGTTTTGCCACCAACAGTGATGGGATATTACTTGTTGGTCGCCTTCAGCCCCGAAAATGCATTCGGAAATGTTTTGCAGGAATTTTTTGATGTTCGCCTCGCATTTTCCTTTAACGGAATTGTGGTTGCGAGCATTATCGCGAATCTTCCGTTTATGATTCAGCCTTTGCAGAACGGCTTTTCTGCATTGAATGATGATTTGCGCCAAATTTCTTACACTATGGGAAAATCTAAAATTACAACTCTATTTAAAGTTCTTATTCCTAATGTCAAAACGTCTGTTATTACAGGAATTGCGCTCACTTTTGCCCATTGCATCGGTGAATTTGGTATTGTCATTATGGTCGGCGGAAATATTCCTAAAGAAACAAGAATCGCTTCTGTCGCGATTTACGACCAGGTTCAGGCGCTGAATTTTGAAGTTGCAAACCGTTATGCATTCATACTTTTCATCGTTTCTTTTTTGATTTTATTGTTGATTTACGGTATCAATCGAAAAATTAATTTTACCACTTTCCGATGATTGAATTGAATATAAAACATCAGATTTTCACTTCTTCCGGAAGCAAATTTCTGGAGGTTAGTGAAGTGATTGAAAAGGGAAGTTTTATCTACATTTCGGGCGATTCCGGAATTGGAAAAACCACTTTTTTCAAGATTTTAGCAGGAATTATTACTCCGAATTTTGGCATTATTAAAGTCAATAATTCCATTTTGTTAGATACCGAAAACCGAATTTTTCTGTCTCCTCAAAAGCGAAATATTTCGATAATGTTCCAGAATTACGCGTTGTTTCCGAATATGACGGTAAAGCAAAATATCACTTTTGCACAAAAAGACAAAAACCTAGAAATAATCGATTATTATTTAGAAAAATTTAATCTGAAAATTCTGGAAAATGTTTTTCCTCCAAAGCTTTCTGGCGGACAACAGCAAAGAGTTGCCTTAGCGAGAGCGTTGGCTCAAAATGCCGAAATTATTTTGCTTGACGAACCACTATCAGCTGTTGATGCATCTTTACGACACTCGATGATGGAAGAAATTTTGAAAATTAATCAAGATAAAGATTCGACGATTTTTATGATCAGTCATAACCAAGGCGAATTTCAAAATGTTAGTTTCAAAAATTTGATAATCAGTTAATATAAAGTTTTTATCCTCTAAACTTTATTCATCATTAAATTTTAATAATTCTTTATTTTCTTCATAAAACTGCTTTGAAATTTAAAATAAGACAAAAATGTCTTATTTATGACTCTTATCATATTGCTATTTTTATTAAGTATAAATAAAATTAATTCCTTTGTAAAAATAATTTATACATTATGAAATTAAAATCAATTTTTGCTCTTTTATTAGTGCTTCTAATTTTCACTTCATGTAGCAGTAGCGACGATAGAGAAGAAGATATTGCAACAGCAGGAGAAATCAAAACGCATCAATTTTTAGATGCAAGATCGTACACCAACTGGATTTATTTTTCATTTTCAAAAAATGAAATTGTTACCGTTTCAGATCCTCAAAATGATAATAATTGGGACATCGCTTTCCACAGAGGTGATGTAAAACTGAATGGTGGAAAATCTGGAAAAGGGAGTGGCGAAGCAATCAACACAAACAAAACTGAATGGAACTCCATCATTTCTGCACCAACTTCCGGATACGTGAAAGACGAAATTGGAAAAATCACAACTGCGTTTACAGGAACTGGAATCACGGAGGAAGATCAACCGTTTTCTCAAACTTTAACAACTTGGTTAACAGTCGATACAAGCAGTCCGCCACCAAAATATACGGTTCATAATTTTGTGTATGTTGTGAAATCGGCTTCTGGAAAATTTGTGAAACTACAGATTTACGATAATAAAAGTGCAACAAACACTGCTGGTCACGTAAGTTTCAAATACCAATACAATGCTGAAGGCGGTTCTGCTTTTTAAAATCAACAAATTAATCTCGGGTTATTGAATGAAATGAATTGTTGGATATGTTTCAGCAATTCATTTAAAAAAGAATGGAGATGCTAAAAAAACTGATAATTCTTCCACTGATATTTCTTTCAAATATTCTCTGGTCTCAGACTGAAAATCTTTCCGAAAAACAAGAACAATACAAAGATATTGAGCAAGTTGTAGTAACGGCGACCAGAACCGAAAGAAAACTGAAAGACGTTCCTGTAACCACACAAGTCATCACTTCTGAAGCGATTGAGAAATCGAAAATGGCAAATTTTCGTGATTTTATGGAGCAAGAATTGGCGGGTGTAGAATTTACTAATAATGGTGGTCACGCAAACATCAATATGATGGGATTTGGCGGGAAATATGTTCTTTTTCTGATTGACGGCGAAAGAATGGCAGGGGAAACTTTTGATAATATCGATTACAACAGAATTGATATGAACAACATCGAGCGTGTGGAAATCGTGAAAGGAGCGTCGTCTTCTTTGTATGGCTCCAATGCGATTGGTGGTGTCATCAATATCATTACTAAAAAGCTTAAAAAACCTTTGCAGAGCAGTGCTTCGGCTTTATACGGAAGCAATAAAGATCAGAATTACAATTTAACTTTCGGAACAAAACAAAAATGGGGAAGTGCAGGTTTTTCAGCGTTTTATAAAAGCAGAGATCCTTATTTATTGACTGATACAGAAGCGTTAAAACAAGATTACACCCACGGAAATATTGTGGAACAAAAACTGAGCAGTACCTACATTGCTGGATATACAGATTACGGTTTCAGTCCGAATGTTTCCACAAAAATTACGCCAAAAATCCAGACAGAAATCAATACAGGTTTTTACTTTCAGGAGAGAAATATGGGTGGTTTGGATGGCTTTAAAGTTCGGGATCAGTTTCATAATTTCAGAACTGGGATGAAGACAAGTTTTCAGCTTCGCGAGAACAGCAATTTGGTTGTATCAGGAAGTTATGATGAGTATCAGAAATTCGATTTTTATAAATTATTAAATCAAAAAGATAAAAACTACGAGAACAAAATCTGGCGAGTTGGTTCCATTTACGATGTTCAACTTTTCGGAAAACATTCTTTGGTTGCCGGTGCAGAAGCTTTTTCTGAAGATTTGCTCACATTTATGTTTGTGAGTGATGGTTCTGGTGCGAAAAGAGATGCTCAGAATTATTCACTTTTCACACAGCAGGAATGGAAATTGGCAGATGCTTTTACCTTGGTTACAGGTGCGAGATACGATTATCATTCACAATTCAAAGGACATCCGACTTTTCGTTTGTCGGGAATGTACAAAGTCAATAAAAATATGACTCTTCGAGGTGGATATTCCGGAGGTTTCCGAGCACCGACGCTGAAAGAATTGTACACCGATTGGTTTCATCCTTATGGTGGCGGTTTTCAGATCATTGGAAACAACAATATGAAAGCGGAGAAAAGCAACAATTTCAATATTTCTTCGGACTTAAATTTCAAAAAACTGAACATCACATTGATGGCTCAATATTCCAAAATTCAGGACAAAATCAATGCAAATTGGGTTTCCAGCGATACCGTTCAGTACATAAATGTTGGGAAAACCGATGTTTTCAGCAGTGAAGTTTCTTTGTCTTATCGTTTGAGAAAATCATTGTTGTTGAAAGGTGCCTATACTTATGTTTATGAAAATCCACAAAAAAGATCGATAACAAGACCGCATACAGCGACTGTGAGAGCGGATTATACTTTGGATTTTCTCAAAAAATATGCTTCAACAATTAGTTTCAGTGGAAAATATTTCAGCAGTATGAATACGTTCGGAACTGCGGATATCACAGATGTTGATAACACAACGGGAAGCGATACGCACACAGAAGAATACAAAATTTACTACGAGCCATATTCGATCTGGCGATTGCAGTTGTCTGCGCCTTTGCTTTTAAATTTTACAGCAAGCGCAGGAATCAATAATTTATTTGATTATAAAACCAAATTTTCAAGTTTTTACTCCAGCATTTCGCCTGGCAGAACATATTATATAGGATTAAAATGGGATCTCAATTAATTAAAAACAAAAAAAAGGCAATCTACTTTGGTCTTGCCATCGTTTTACTTTTCGCAGGTTGGTTTATTTGGAAATCAACTGCATCTGCAACACGCATTGCTTTGGTCAATTTTCAGCCGTATCAAGCGTCGAATATCGCATTGTCGAATCAGGATAAAATGATAAAATTTAAGGAAGTTTCTTTGGATAATATCGATAAACTCAAGAATTATGATTTTGTTCTCGGTTTCGGAATGGGACTTAAAATCGATGACAAACAACGTGCAAAACTAACTAAGATTTCCAAAGAAGTACCGATGCATTTCACTTCGGTTACGAATCCTGAAAATAATATCAACAGTTTAGATTCGCTTCAACTGAAGAAAGTTTCGTCTTATCTCGAAAGCGGAAATAAAGAAAATTATCAAAATCTGGTTCGCTACATCCGAAAGGATATTGATGGTAAAAAACTATTCGTCACCAATCCTAAAGATGCGATTGCGAGTAAAGAAAATGTCTATTTCCATATTGATGAGAAAGTAGCTTTTAACGATATTAAATCTTATGAAGATTACCTCAAAAAAAATAATTTCTATAAAGAAGGTGCACCAAAAGTAGCTTTGATTTCTGGTATTCACGATCCTTTTAGCGGAAACAAGCAGTATTTGGACAGCATTATTGTCTCATTTCAAAAGTCCGGTTTGAATGTTTATCCTGTTGCTTCTTTCACCGATAGAATCAGATTTTTATCAGAAATAAATCCAAATGCAGTCGTCTATTTTCCACACGGTCGTCTCACAATGGGAAATCCCGACGAAGCTGTCAATTGGCTGAAACAAAGAAATATTCCGTTTTTCACACCACTTTCTATTTTGCAGTTGGAAGAAAAATGGTTGGAAGATGCAATGGGAATGGTCGGTGGATTTATGGGGCAATGTATCGTAATGCCGGAATTGGACGGCGCGATTTATCCTTATGTTCTCATCGCTCAGGAAAAAACCAAAGACGGAATGTTTTTGTTTAAAACGATTCCTGACAGATTGGCAAAATTCACCCAAATCGTAAATAATTTTATTGATTTGAAAAACATAAAAAATCAGGATAAAAAAGTTGCGGTCTATTATTTTAAAGGTGAAGGAAAAAACACGCTGAACGCACAAGGAATGGAAGGTACAGAGTCTCTCTACAACGTTCTGAAGCGATTGAAAGCTGAAGGTTACAACCTGAACGGGCTTCCCGAAACCGAGAAAGAATTTGAAAATATTATTCAAAAACAAGGGAGTATTTTCAGTCCAAAAGCGAAAGGTCATTTCGAGGAATTTGTGAAAAATGGAAAACCGACTTTGATAGAATCTTCGAAATATGATTCTTGGCTGAAATCTTCATTAAGCAAAAAATCCTATGATGATGTCATCAAAAAATATGGTTCTGCACCGGGAGATTTTATGAATATCAATCAAAACGAAAAATCTTATCTCGCAATTTCTGCGGTTCGTTTTGGTAACATAGCATTGCTTCCACAACCATCTGCAGCGATTGGTGATGATGAATTTAAAATTACTCACGGCGTAAAAGAACCTCCAACTCACGCTTATTTGGGCGCTTATCTTTGGGCTCAGAAAGAGTTTAAAGCAGATGCAATGCTTCATTTCGGGACGCACGGAAGTTTAGAATTTACGCCAGACAAACAAGTTGCTCTTTCCGGAAACGATTGGGGCGATATTTTGGTCGGAACGATTCCTCATTTTTACTATTACACGATTGGAAATATCGGCGAAAGTATGATGGCTAAACGAAGAACTTATGCAACAACGATTTCTTATTTAACGCCAGCTTTTGTAGAAAGCGATATGCGAAATTACTTCCGAAGTTTGCAAGATAAGATTAGATTTTATCATAAAACGGATGCTAAAAATAAACCTGAAATTTCTATCGAGGTTAAGAAAATGGCTGTTAAAATGGGACTTCACAGAAGTTTGAGATTAGACAGTATTCTCACAAAACCTTATTCTGAAATGGAAATCGAAAAGCTGGATAATTTTGCTGAAGAAGTTTCTACGGAAAAAATCAATGGTGAATTTTATGTTGCTGGACAAGCTTATAAATCAGAAAAAATAAATTCTACCGTTTTGGCGATGAGCGCAGATCCAATTGCTTACAGTTTAGCTTCATTGGATAAAATGAATGGAAAAGTAACGGATATTCAACTGAAAAATAAAGCTTTTTTTAATCAAAAATATTTGAATCCTGCGAAAGTTTTAGTGAATCAAATTTTAAATGGAAAACAAGTTTCTCCAGAATTTGTAAGCTCTGTTGCTGGTGTTAAAATGGATGAATTAGAAAAATCCAAATTGCTTTTGAATCCTCCAAAAATGCGACCTGCGTTTTTAGATAAAAAATCAGGAAAAGGAAAACCGAATTTAAGTAAAATGAAAGGTCAAAAACCAGACTTTGCAAAATCCGGAAATCAGAAATATTCAGGAAAACCAAATGCTGAAAAACCATCAGGAAAGCCATCTTTTGCAGATTCCAAAAAACCTGAAATTCCAAAAGCGATGAAGGATAAAGCGAGGGCAATTTTGGAAATCGACAGAACTTTGACCAATGTTTTGCGCTACAAAGAAAATCTTCTAAAAAGCCCTGAATTTGAATTGCAGACTTTGCTAAACGCTTTATCCGGCGGTTACATTGCGCCTTCTTCTGGCGGAGACGCAGTTGCAAATCCGAATGCTGTTCCAACTGGGCATAATTTATATTCCGTAAATGCAGAATCTACGCCGTCAGAAATTGCATGGGACAGAGGCGTGACTTTAGCTCAAAAAACACTGGACGAATACAAGAAAAAACATAAAGAATTTCCTAAAAAAATCTGTTATACATTTTGGAGCAGTGAGTTTGTAGAAACGGAAGGTGTTTCCATTGCGCAGGTTTTATACATGTTGGGAACCGAGCCTGTGAGAGATACTTACGGTAGAGTTTCGGATGTGAGATTGATTCCATCAAAACAATTGGGAAGACCAAGAATTGATGTGATTATTCAGACTTCTGGTCAGTTTAGAGATTTGGCGACTTCACGATTATTCTTAATTTCTAAAGCCATCGAATTAGCAGCGAATGCAAAAGATGAAGGTTTTGAAAATCAAGTTAATAAAGGAACTTTAGATATTGAAAAACAATTGGTAGCCAACGGAGTTCCACCAAAAGATGCGCGGGAAATGTCGAAGCAAAGGATTTTCGGAGGTTTGCAGGGAAGATACGATACAGGAATCAAAGAACTGATTACAGCAGGAGATAAATGGACTTCCCAAAAGGAAATCGCCGACCAATATATTTACAATATGGGCGCAACTTACGGACAGGAAAAAGATTGGGGAAAATACAGCGAAGGAATGTTGAGAGCGGCGCTTAAAAATACGGATGTCATTATTCAGCCTCGTCAAAATAATACTTGGGGCGCAATAAGTTTGGACCACGTTTACGAATTTATGGGCGGAATGAACACGGCAATCAAAGAAGTGACGGGCAAAGATCCAGACGCATATTTGGCAGATTACCGAAACCGAAATAATATGAGAATGCAGGAACTGAAAGAAGCAATTGGTGTGGAAGCCAGAGCAACGATTTTCAACCCGACTTATATTAATGAGGTGATGAAAGGAAAAGCTTCCAGCGCATCGCAAATTACAGAAATCGTGACCAATACTTACGGCTGGAACGCAACCAGACCAGAAGTTATTGACAATGAAATGTGGAACGAAATCTATGATACTTATATGAATGACGTTCATAATCTTGGCGTGAAAGAATTTTTTACGAAAGAAAATCCTGCCACTTTGCAAGAAATGACAGCCGTAATGCTGGAAACTTCCCGAAAAGGAATGTGGAAAGCCAATGCAGAACAATTGAAAGGTCTTGCTTCGCTTCATACGAAATTGGTAAAAGAATTTGGCGCAGAACCTGGAGGTTTTGCTGGAGACAATACAAAATTACAGGATTATATTTCTAAAAACAGCTCTCCTGAAGATGCGAAAATTTATAAAGAACAGATTCGGGAAATGAAAGAAGGCGTGAACGATGGGAAAATTTCTAAAGACGGAAAAGTTCTTAAAAAAGAAGAAAGACAAACTGCAGATCAACAGGAAAAAACTGAACTGAACGGCGTTTTCATCGGAGCTGTGGTTGTGATTTTATTCGGAATTTTGATTTTTGTTTTAAGAAAAAGAAGAAAAAACGAACAATAATCTATGAACATCATCATCGACATATTGATTCTCTTCATCATCATCAACACACTGCTGAAATTGAGTTTTTGGAAATTCTGGCAGATTTTGGTAATGGCGATTTTAGCCGGCGGATTTCTATTTTTTGTCTATCCTTTTGCGATAGAACAGTCGCAGGTGAAAATGAAAGAATATCTTCAAAATACAGAGATTCTCAGCAATATTGCGATTTTGGTAACGCTGGAATCTGCAATTTGCCTCAGTTTTTGTTTTACGGCTTTGCTGGAATATATGAATGGAAAACAAAGCAAATGGAATTCGGTTTTGAAATTTTATCCCGGTTTGTTGATTTTTCCTGTTTTGTTGTACCTCCTGACACAAAGTTTTTTCACTTTTACAGGTTTTGATTTTGAAGTTTTATCGATGCTTTTTGCTGTGATTGTCATTGTTTGGATAATCGGTTTAAGTTTCGGAATTCGCTATTTGGTTCCTGAAAAAGATTTGAGATTGGAGATTCATTTTTTGATGAGTTTGTTTGTTGCAATTCTTGGATTAATCGTCACAACAAGTGGAAAAATGGTTTATGTTGCAGTAGATGAACCTCTGAATTTCCAAAGGTTAGGATTTACTTTTGGGTTGTTTGGATTTTTATTTTTTGCAGGATTTTTCATTAATAAAATCTGGTGGAAATTTTTTCGGAAACCATAGTCTGGAACACAGAATTGCTCGCAGCCCGACTTGAATGGAGCTCTTTTTGTGAGGAGGAATGACGAGCAAAAAAGCGGGAGTGGAAGGCGTAAAAGCTGCCATAAAAAGTAAATATAAAATTGCTTTCGACGTAGTCAAATAGCTGCCCAAATCATAAAAATAATTTAAAAAAATAATAGAATAAAACGAAAATGGAAACAATTTCTAAAGTACTTTTTTGGGTCGCCAACAGTTTGCTGATTCCCGATATCATCATTTTGCTGATTTTATTTGTACGATCTTTATTGCTTACGGGCAGTTTTTACAACCAGTTTATCACGAAACAGAAAAACGACAAATTGCTGGATTTGTCTATCAAAACATTAAGTTCTGAAACCTCAGAAAATCTGAGAAACAATTTGCCGAAAAAAGATAATTCTTTGTATATTAAATATTTAAGAGATTTGCTCACGCATCGTCCGGATGTTACTTATTCTGATTTTTTGATTTCAAATTTTGAAGGTGAAGCGGAAAAAGACATTGCGGTTTCCAAACTTTTGGCAAAATTAGGACCTGTTTTGGGTTTGATTGGAACTTTGATAGCGATGAGTCCCGCTTTGGTTGGTTTGTCTTCGGGCGATATTTCTGGTATGGCGTACAATATGCAAGTGGTTTTTGCGACCACGGTTGTCGGTTTGGTGGTGAGTGCTGTCGGTTTGGTGACTTTGCAATTCAAGCAAAGATGGTATGCCAAAGAAACCAATAATTTGGATTATGTTGCCCAAGTTTTAACCCAAGATTTGCAGAAATGAGAAGAAAAAGACGCATGTCTAAATTTCGGGTAGAAGAGGATGTTGATCCGTTGAGTGTGATTGTAAATCTTTTTGATGTTGCGATGGTTTTCTCTGTGGCTCTGATGGTTGCAATGGTGATGAATATGAATATGTCGGAAGTTTTCACAAAAGAAGATTTCACCGTTGTGAAAAATCCGGGTAAAGATAATATGGAAATCATCACCAAAGAAGGCGGAAAAATTAATAAATATACACCATCTGAAGACAAAAAATCGTCTGACAAAAAAGGCAAGAAAATCGGAATCGCGTATGAGCTGGAAAATGGTGAAATTATTTATGTTCCGGAGTAATTTTTAACTTTGAGAAATAGTACTGAATAAGAAATGAAAAACTTTAATTTTTGGTTAAAAATCTGCGTTTTCAATTTCTTCGTTGTATCGACCGTCGGTGTGATGATGCGCTACAATATGGCTTTTTCTTTGTCTGGGTTTAATCATAAATTTATGCAGGAATCGCATTCACATTTTGCATTTTATGGTTGGGTTTCGGCGGGAATTTTTCTTTTTGTGACGAAATATTTAAGTGAAAATTTCAAGAAAATCAATCTTGCGAAATATCAATATTTAATGATTTGCAATCAAATTGGTTCCTACGGAATGTTGTTTACATTTCTTTATGGAGGCTATTTTTGGTTGTCGATTGTCTTTGCGTCGATTGCTTTGTTTACTGGGTTTGCATATTTTATTTTTTTGTTAATTGATACAAAATCGAATGAAAATCCTGAAATTATCTGGTTGAAATCAGGCGCTTTTTTTGCCACATTTTCAGCAATCGGGATTTTCGGATTGGCGTATTTTTCTAGCAAGAAAGAAGAGTTTGATGTTCTGTTTCGAGCTTCCACTTACTTTTATTTGCATTATCAATACAACGGATTTTTCCTGTTTTCCTGCATCGGATTATTGTTGATTTCATTAAAAAAAATCGGAATTGAAATCAAGGAAAAACTCAACAAAACCATTTTCTATCTTTTGTTTTTCGGATGTTTTTTCGGTTACGGATTGTCCGTTTTATGGATTGAAATGAACTCAGTTTTATATGGATTTTTTGTCTTGATTTCCGTAATTCAATTCTTCGGCGCAATTCCATTTTTGAATTGGATAAGAAAAACGAATATTTTTAAGCGTCAAAATTTTATACAGAAACTTCTTCTTTGTGTTTTTGGTTTTGCTTTTATTCTAAAATTTATTCTTCAAAGTTTATCGGTAATTCCAAGTTTAGGAATTTTTGCTTTTAGCAATATTAACATTGTTATAGCTTATCTGCATTTGGTTTTATTGATGGGAGTTAGTCTATTTTTGGTTTGGAGAATTTTGCAGAATAGAATGATAAAACTAAATCTCGTATTAAAATTCAGTGTGTTATTAATGGTTTTCGGAATTATTTGCAACGAATTTATCTTAGCTTTATCCGGAATTTTTTCAATATTCTACATTCCTTTTTTAAGCTCAAAATATTGGCTGCTCTTTGCTTCGGTTGTTATAATGATTTCAATCCTAACTTTTATACGATCTTTAAAAATTGAAAATAAATAATTTAATATAAAAAAATTACAGTAATTCAGGAGGTTGACTCATAATTTGAAATACACTTCCCAAATCTTTCAAATCTTTAATTTTATATTGGAACATAATAAGGACCTTTTCTCTTACTGCAACTGCAAGATGATGAATAGGACAAGGGTTTTCACCGCTGCAGTGTTTTAAACCCAAAAGACAAGAAGTGAGAACTTCTTTACCTTCAAAATTCTCGTAGATATCTTGAATGGTAAGATTTTCAAATTGCTCATCTGTTAGATAGAATCCTCCTCCTTTTCCTTTTCCTGAAGAGATCAACTGTTTTTTAGTGAGCTGTTGTAAGATTTTAGAGGTGAAATATGTTGGGGTACCTATTTGCTCAGAAATATCAATGATACCTATCTTTTTTCTTTCTGTAGCAAGAACAATGCAGGCTTTAATAGCGTATTGACAGGTATAAGAAAATATTAGCATTTATAATAATTATTTAAAAATGTTTTTTGAATATTTCTACCCAAAAAAATAGTGATAAAATTACAAAATCTTTAAGTAATCAGCTTACTATTGAAATTGAATTTTGTTATCAGACATATTGATGAAATAAAGCATTATGAAATATGTCGTTGTTTCTGATTCAATATTTGAATGTATGGAAAAAACTTAACTAATATAAAAAATAAGATAAAAAGGTCTTATACTATTAATTTAAAACTTCATTATATGCTTAATTCAGAACTTTTACATTATGTACAGGGAACTAAGAAGAATATTCTGTTGAACGTTCTTTTTCGATGGTTTGCTTTGTTGATGAACATTCTAATTTCTTTTTCAGTTGCACGGCTTTTAAATGATTTGTTTATTGGTCAACCTCCTAATTATTTTTTATATTTTATCTCGGTACTGAGTTTTTGGTTGGTCAAATTTTTATTTGAAAGAAGGGCTGAACTTTACGGACATCAATTATCAGAAAGTGTTAAAATAGACCTACGCCAAAAATTTTTCAAAAAGATTATTTCGATTGGACCTTCTTATAATCAGAAAATTTCTACCTCCAAAATTATGCAGCTTGCCGGGGAGGGTATTGAGCAACTGCAAACGTATTATTCAGGTTTTATGCCTCAGTTGTTTTACAGTATTGCGGCCACTTTAACAATGGTTGTGATCAGCTTTTTTATTAATATTAAAACATCACTTATTCTGTTATTACTATCACCAATTATCCCATTAGTGATAGGGATTGGATTGAGGATAGCAAAAAAAATATTAGGTAAATATTGGAAAAGCTACTTTAGTCTTGGACACATTTTTTTAGATAATATACAAGGCCTCACCATGCTAAAAAGTTATGATTTAGATGCAGAAAAACATTTGCAAATGAATCTTAAAGCTGAAGACTTTCGTAAAAAGACAATGAGTCTGCTGAGATCGCAGCTTAATTCAATTAATATGATGGATATTATTGCATTTGGAGGTCTTGCCGCCGGAATTGTTACAGCTTTGTATCAACTAAAAAATCATCAAATGTCAATGTTTGTTTTACAAGGTGATATACGTCTTCTGGCAGTATTTTTTATTATTCTTCTCTGTTATGATTTCTTTGTACCATTAAGAATTTTGGGCTCATTATTTCATGTTGCAATGAATGGAATCTGGGCTAGCACTTTTATAAAGGATGTTCTTGATGCTCCTGAGAATACTCAGGCAAATCAAACAATAGAGAATTTGGATTATGACATACAACTGAAAGAAGTTAGTTCTTCATATGATAAGAATAAAATCATAAGTCATTTGAATATGGAATTTCCTCACAAAAAAATTACTTCAATTGTGGGGCAATCTGGATGTGGAAAATCAACAATTGCAAATTTACTCATTGCAACAGTTACTGGCTATCAGGGTAAAATAATTATTGGAGGAATTGAGAATAAGTTTCTTACCACGGAAAACCGCATGATGACGGTCAATATGCTGACTCATAATCCTTATTTTTTTAAAGGAACTGTCAAAGAAAATTTACATATAGCAAATCCAAATGCAACCAATGAAGAGATGGATTCTTTGTTGAGAGACGTACATCTTTATGATTTTCTCTATGAGCAACAAGGGCTGGAAACATATCTTTCTGAAAATGCCGGCAATTTTTCAGGAGGACAAAAGCAGCGGCTTGCCATTGCAAGAACCCTTCTTCAAGATCCTAAAATTTTAATATTTGATGAAGCAACTTCTAACATCGATGAAGAAAGCGAAGAAATTATCATGAAATTGATTCGTAAAATCTCATGCGAGAAAACCATTATCATTATTTCTCACCGCCTTTCCAATGTAAAACTTTCTGATAATATTTATTATATGTCAGACGGAGAAGTGAAAGAACAGGGCACTCACGAAGAACTTATTAATGCACAGAAAGACTATGCAATTTTATATCAACATCAAAAACATTTAGAAAAGTATGCAAAATAGTAATAAAAGAAAAGATAATATGCTGAATCTTTTTTTAGAACTTCTAAAGTTAGTGAAACCACTTACAGGCTATATGTGTTTGGCGGTAAGCGCTGGTGTTATTGGTTTTTTAATGGCTATTTTCATTCTAATTTTCGGAACATATGCCATGGCAGATATTTTGGGGTTTAAAGTTCCTTTATCATTCAATGTTCTCATCATTTTATGTTTTACGTTTGCCGCTTTGAGAGGATTTCTGCGTTACGGAGAGCAACTATGCAATCATTTTATTGCATTTACCGTACTTGCCTTATTGCGTGATAAAATTTTTTCTGCCTTGCGTCGGCTCGCACCTGCAAAATTAGAAAACAGAGATAAAGGATCACTTATTTCGATGGTTACAGCAGATGTTGAGATTATGGAGGTTTTCTATGCACATACGGTATCACCTATGATAATTGGCGGAATAGTATCTATTGTAATGGTATTGTTCATTGGATCATTTCACTGGATATTTGGTATAATTGCATTATTGACCTATCTATTCGTAGGTGTATTTTTACCTTTATATATTTCAAAAGCAGGAAGGAAAAGCGGCATAAGGCAACGTGAAAGTTTTTCTAAACTCAACGATTATATGTATGAAACTTTAAAAGGAATTAGTGAGATTTTTCAGTTTGGTGTTGAAAAACAAAGAGTTGATACCATTTCTAAAATTGGAACCGACTTAAAGAATAATCAGCGGAAACTGAAAAAATATGGCTTTCAAACAAGTTTATTGAATGGTTTTGCAATGGTTTTTTTTCCTGCTTTAATTCTTATTTTCGGGGGGAAGCTATATCAAACAGGTCAGATAGATTTCCCATCGATGATTATTCCCGTGATTGCGCTTTTATCATCATTTGGTCCTGTTTTAGCGCTTTCGAATGTCGCTAATACTTTACTACTGGTTTCTGCTTCCGGAAAAAGAATCATCGATTTAATTAATGAACAGCCTGAAGTAAATGAAATAACAAACGGTTCTAATATTATTTTTAATAAACTTGAATGTGATAATATCAGTTTTTCTTATCAAAAAGAAAATATTTTGAACGGTTTATCTTTAAATTTAGAACAAAATAAAATTCTCTCCATCAATGGTAAAAGTGGTTCCGGAAAATCTACCTTACTGAAACTTATGATGCGTTTTTGGGAAACAGATAGTGGAACAATAAAAATATCAGACGAAAATATAAACCATATTAATACATCATCTTTAAGGATTAATCAATCATACCTTATTCAAAATCCTATTTTGCTAGACGATACCATTGCTGAGAATATTCGTATTGGTAACTATAATGCAGATTTGGAGAATATTAAAAATGCCGCAAAAAAAGCGAGTATAGATGAGTTTATAAATAAGCTCGAAAATGGTTACGATACTAGAGTGGGAGAGTTGGGAGACCGTCTGTCTGCAGGAGAAAAACAAAGAATAAGTTTAGCAAGATTATTCTTGCATGATGCACCGCTTTTACTTTTAGATGAACCTACAAGCAATATAGATAGTCTTAATGAAGGCATTATTTTAAAATCACTTAAAGAGGCTTCAGTAGATAAAACTATAATTTTAGTAACGCATAGAACTTCAACAAAGGGAATTGCTGAAGAGTATTTAAATATGTCAGAGATTCGCAAATGATAAGTCAACAAAAAAAAGAGGCTGCCTCACTTTTGAGACAGCCTTTTTTTTATATAAATTGTCTCGTCCTAAAACTTCGATACAGATTATAGGATAAAAATAATAATTAAACCAAAGCAAAAACGTTTTTGCTTTGGTTTTTAGTTTTATAGGTTTTCATTTTTAATTCAGACTGCTGGTGCATTTGGTTTGGTGTTAAGTAATG